>VGUP01000079.1 GCA_016874175.1 Gammaproteobacteria bacterium
GCAGACGCAGCCCAAGAATTGCAGCGCGGCGCAGCATAGTCAGCCCGGCCCCATGCGCCCGGCTTCCATGACCCAGACGCGACCGCAGCGCGCCGCAAGCGAGCGGTCATGGGTGACGAGTACGAGCGTGGTACCGGAGGTGGCGTTTAGATCGAACAGCAGATCAGCAATCTTTGCCCCGGTGCCGGTGTCGAGGTTACCAGTGAGTTCATCGGCGAATAGCACTGCAGGCCGCGTGACGAAAGCGCGCGCGATCGCCACGCGCTGCTGCTCACCGCCCGAAAGTTGCCTCGGATAGTGGCCAACTCGCTCGCGCAAGCCGACACGCTCGAGCGCTTCGAGTGCTCCGCCACGTGCATCGCGGCGACCCGCGAGCTCCAGCGGCAGCATCACGTTCTCGAGTGCAGTCAATGCCGGCACGAGATGAAACGACTGAAACACAAAACCCACCCGCTCGGCACGCAATCGCGCCCGCCCATCTTCATCGAGCGAGGTGAGATCGACGCCATCGAGTAACACCTTGCCCGCGCTTGGCGTGTCGAGTCCCGCCAGCAACGCCAACAAGGTCGATTTACCGGCTCCGGAGGCGCCAACGATGGCGGCCGACTCACCGGCATGCACCTGGAACGCGACCTGCTGAACGATGGTCAGCGTACCTTCCGGACTGCTAACCTGTTTACTGAGATCCCGAGCTTCGAGGACGATATCTTTGGTCACGAAACGTTCCTTCGTCTTGGCGTTGTTGCTGGCTGCCTTGCCGACTTGGGCCTTGGGCAATGACGCGCGCGGCAAGTTCCCGACCATCCTGGTCCTGGGGGACAGCGTCAGCGCCGGTTACGGACTCGCCAACGGCGAAGGCTGGGTAGCCCTGCTGCAGGCGCGACTCAAGGCTCGAGGTTACGGGTACCGCGTGGTCAATGCCAGCGTCAGCGGCGAAACCACCACCGGTGGACTTGCAAGGCTGCCGCGAGCGCTCAGCGTGCATCGACCCGAAATCGTCATCGTCGAACTCGGGGGCAACGACGGGCTAAGGGCACTACCGCTTGAAACCTCCCGGGCCAATCTCGAAAAAATCATCCAGTCCGTAAAAACGGCCGGCGGAAAAGTGCTGCTGCTCGGGATGAAGATCCCGCCAAATTATGGGCCGCAGTACACGGCCGGCTTCGAGCAAGTCTTCAAAGACCTGGCGCGCCAGTACAAGCTGCCGTTCGAGCCCTTCTTTCTCGAGAAAATCGCGCTCGTTCCCGGCATGATTCAGGCTGACGGCCTGCACCCTACTGCCAAGGCCCAACCGATCATGCTCGATACCGTTTGGCCGGTGTTGCAGCCGATGTTGCAACGCTGACTCGGTCTCGATCGTAATAATTTTTGAAGTTTTGCTGGAGCTCTTGCATGTCGAAATTCTGGCTTGCCTCTTATCCGACTGGCGTACCGGCTGAAATCGATCCGCAACAATACCGCTCGCTCGCCGACATGGCGGAGAGGAGCTTCGCGGAGTTCGCTTCGCGTCCGGCTTATGTGCAGATGGACAAGTCGATCAACTACGGCGAACTGGATCGCGACTCGCAAGCCTTCGGTGCCTGGTTGCAACAGCGGGCTGGTCTGAAGCGCGGAAATCGCGTCGCCATCATGATGCCCAACGTGCTGCAATATCCGATCGCTTTGTTCGGTGTACTGCGCGCCGGCGGTACGGTGGTCAACACCAATCCGCTCTACACCGCCCGTGAACTCGAACACCAACTACGCGACTCAGGCGCCGAGACCATCGTCATACTCGAAAACTTTGCTCACGTATTGCAGGAAGTGATCGGGCGCACGCGCGTGCGTACCGTGATCGTGACCAGCGTCGGCGAACTGCTCGGCTTTCCCAAAGGCAAGATCGTCGACTTCGTGGTACGACGCGTTCGCAAAGCCGTTCCACCGTGGCAATTGCCCGGCGCCTTGCGCTTCGCGGCAGTGCTGCGCGAGGGGCTCTACCTGCAACTTACCAAGCACGATCTGCATCACGGTGATATGGCCTTCCTGCAATACACCGGCGGCACGACGGGCGTTTCGAAGGGCGCCATGCTGAGTCACGGCAATATGGTCGCCAACGTACTGCAGTCCACGGCCTGGACCGAGCCCGTGTTGCCGCGCGACGAGGTCGGCATTGCCATCACGGCGTTGCCGCTCTATCACATCTTTGCCCTGACGGCGAACTGCATCCTCTTCCTGCGCTTGGGTTGGACCAATATATTGATCACCAATCCGCGTGATTTCCCGGGCTTCGTCGCCGAGCTCAAAAAATATCGCTTCACCTACATGTCGGGGGTCAACACGCTATTCAACGCACTGCTGCATACGCCCGGCTTCGATCAACTCGATTTCAGCAAGCTGCGTTGCACGCTGGGTGGCGGCATGGCCGTGCAGCGCGCGGTCGCCGAGCGCTGGAAGCAAGTGACCGGCTGCATCCTTACCCAGGCCTGGGGCCTCACCGAAACTTCGCCTGCCGTCTGTATCAACCCGCTCGCCGTCGACTTCAACGATTCGATCGGTCTGCCGATCTCATCGACCGAGATCGGTATCGCCGATGACAACGGCAACATGCTGCCGACCGGTGAACTCGGCGAGATCTGCGTGCGCGGTCCGCAAGTCATGCAGGGCTACTACAACCGCCCCGAAGAAACCGCGAAGGTGATGCTGCCCGGCGGTTGGCTGCGGACAGGCGACATCGGCCGCATGGACGACAAAGGCTTCGTCTACATCGAAGATCGCAAGAAGGACATGATCAACGTCTCGGGCTTCAATGTTTATCCGAACGAAGTCGAGGGCGTCGCTGTCACCCACCCAGGCGTGCTCGAAGTGGCTGCAGTCGCCAAGACCGACGAGCGCTCAGGCGAAGCCGTGGCGCTATTCGTGGTGCGCAAAGATCCGAAGCTCACCGAGAACGACATCATCGAGCACTGCCGCGCCGCGCTAACCGGCTACAAGGTGCCGCACTACGTTTATTTCCGCAACGAACTGCCAAAGACCAACGTGGGCAAGATTTTGCGGCGCGAGCTGCGCGACGAAGCGCAAAAACTCTAGAGCGGGTCGTCGGCGCTGAACAGGCGCCGATGCTCACCGATGGCGTAACGATCCGTCATGCCGGCCACGTAGTCGGCAACCACGCGTGCCCGACCCGCAAGCCCCGCGGCCGACTCCGCCGTTGCCGCCGCATCACGATGCTCGCGGGGCAGCAGATCGATGTCGCGCATCAAGCCCGCGAACAGCTCACGCAACACTTTGCGTGCCTTGTCGGTCATGCCGAGTACGCGGTGGTGACGATAAAGATTGGTGTTCAAGAAACGCTTGAGTTCGAGATGCTCGGCATAGGCCGTCTCACTCAAAGAAATCAAGGGTGATTGCTGGCTGCGCACGTCGTCGATGCTGCGCACCCCTGCAGCGGTGATCCGCGCGCGGCTGGTGTTGACCACATCGACGACCACCCGATTGATCATGCGGCGGATGGTCTCGTGGATCACCCGGCGTCCGGTGAGTTGCGGATAGCGCTCGAGTACCGCCGCATGTTCGCGGCCGAACAAGACGACCTCGCCAAGTGCGTCGATCTCCACGAGCCCGGAGCGCAGACCATCATCGACATCGTGATTATTGTAGGCGATCGCGTCGGCCAGGTTAGCGAGCTGCGCTTCGAGGCCGGGCTGTTGGCGCCGTAAAAAGCGCTCGCCGAGTTCACTAAGCTCTCGGGCATTGTTGGTCGAGCAGTGCTTGAGAATGCCCTCGCGAGTTTCGAAGGTCAGATTGAGTCCGGGGAAGTCTGCATAACGCTCTTCGAGTAAATCGACCACGCGCAGCGACTGCAGGTTGTGTTCGAAGCCGCCGTAGTCGCGCATGCATTCGTTGAGCGCCTCCTGCCCGGCGTGACCGAACGGCGTATGCCCGAGATCGTGCGCTAGGCAAATGGCCTCGGTGAGCGTCTCGTGCAAGCCGAGCGCCTGTGCGATGGTGCGCCCGATCTGCGCAACTTCCATGGAGTGCGTAAGACGAGTGCGGTAAAGATCACCTTCGTGATTGACGAACACCTGCGTTTTGTAGACCAGTCGACGAAAGGCATTGGAGTGCACGATGCGATCGCGATCGCGCTGAAATTCGCCGCGCAACTGCGGCGGCGGCTCGGGATAACGACGGCCGCGCGAAGTTGCATCTTGTGCTGCCCACGGCGCAGCGCCCGCAGCAATGGTCGCGCTCGTCATGCGAATGTTTGGCGCATCATGCGAGATGAGCCTCGAGCGTGGCTGCGAGCGTCTCCTCTGCATAGTCGTCGGTAACGAAAGCACGGCCGATACCGCGCATCAGAATGAGTCGTACTCGACCCGCCTTGACCTTCTTGTCGAGGCTCATCGCGGCGTGCGCCGCCGCGGGGCTCAGCTCGCCGCGCGCATCGGTACGCAAACCCAGCTGTTGCAGCAAAGATTCGATGCGCAGCAAGTCGGCTTTGTCCATGAGCCCAGCGCGCTCTGACATCGAGGCGGCCATGCGCAAACCCGCCGCGACCGCCTCGCCATGCAGCCAGCGCGAATAACCCGTGGTGTTCTCGATCGCATGGCCAAAGGTATGGCCGAGATTGAGCAAAGCGCGATCGCCTTGCTCGTGTTCATCGCGGACCACGATCTCGGCTTTGATACTGCAGCAACGATGCACGGCATACATAAGTGTTTCGCTATCGAGCGCCAGCAAGCGCTCGGCATTGCGCTCGAGCCAGGCAAAGAAATCGGCGTCGCAAATGAGTCCGTACTTCACCACTTCGGCGAGGCCCGCGCGCAGTTCGCGCAGCGGCAAGCTACGTAGCGTGTCGATGTCGATCACCACCGCGCGCGGCTGGTGAAAGGCGCCGATCATATTTTTGCCGAGCGGATGATTGACGCCGGTCTTGCCACCGACCGAAGAGTCGACTTGTGCAAGTAGCGTGGTCGGAATCTGCACGAAGGCAATGCCACGCTGGTAGCAGGCGGCAGCGAAGCCCGCCATGTCGCCGACCACGCCGCCGCCAAGCGCAACGATCAAGTCGTCGCGAGCGAAGCGGTGCTCGAGCAGTGCATCGAAAATCTTCGTGGCGGTGGCGAGCGTCTTGTGCGATTCGCCATCCGGCAACACGATGTCATGAGTTTCGCCGCCCGCTCGCGCCGCGCGGATATTCGCTGCGTAGAGCGGCGCCACTACTGCGTTGGTCACGACCGCTACTTTGCGTGCTCGCAGCAGGCCGGCGAGCCAAGTCGCATCGCGCAACAAACCCGCACCCACGTGGATCGAATAGGCGCGCTCGCCGAGCGGAACTGTCATGGAAAGCGGCGCAATCATGGCTGACGAAAGTATACGCGGGCGCAGCCGCGCGCAGACCGCGCCCAAGAATCCTGATCGCTGGCCCCCAGGAACTTAGGGGCTATGCAAGTGTCGGAGGATTTCGTGAACGACGCCGCGGACCCGGCGCCCATCGGTACGCACGCTGAACGCCGCTACTTCCGCATAGAGCGGTGCGCGGTGGCTCATCAACTCGGCAAGACGGGCACCGATATCCGGGGCGTTGGACAGCAACGGGCGATTTTCGCCCTGCCGTACACGGACAAGTTGCTGTGCGACCGAGGTTTCGAGATACACGACCACACCCCCCGTACGCAAAGCCTGGCGGTTTTCTTCGAGCAACACTGCCCCACCGCCCGTCGACAGCACGATGCCATCACGAGCAACCAACTCTGCGATCAACTCGCGTTCTCGGGCCCGAAAACCCTGCTCGCCTTCTTTCTCGAAAATGAGGGGGATATCGACGCCGGTGCGTTGCTCGAGTTCGAGGTCCGCATCGACGAACGGCAACTTCAGCGCCCGCGCGAGCTGCTTGCCCACCGCCGATTTTCCCGAGCCCATTGGCCCGACCAGAATGACGTTTCGCACACTGAGGTCTCGCACACTGCTGCCGGGGTACAAGACTACCCGAAGCCCGACGATTGCAGCGTTCCCGCAGCAGCGATCCGGCATCGTCGGCTGGCATTCCGGTAACATGCCGACGTCGTGAAGCGTTACCTGCCGAAAATCGCATTCCTCGCCGCTGCGGGTCTCGTGATGGGCGTGATTGCCGTGGTGGCGCTGATCTCGGGGGCCTATCTTTATCTTCAGCCCTCGCTGCCGAGCGTCGAGGCGATGCGGCAGATCGAACTACAGGTACCGCTGCGCGTGTACTCGCGCGACGGACAAGTCATCGCGCAAATCGGCGAGCAAAGGCGTATTCCCGTGACCTTTGAGCAAGTACCGCCGATGGTGCGCCAAGCCTTCATCGCCGCCGAGGACGAGCGTTTCTTCGAGCATTCGGGATTCGATTACCAGGGCATCCTGCGTTCGATCATGGTCAACTTGCTGCCCGGATATCGGCTCGAAGGCGCGAGCACGATCACGCAACAAACGGCAAAAAATCTGTTCCTGACCAACGATCGCACCTGGCGACGCAAGGGGCAGGAAATGTTCCTCACCTACCGCATCGAGCAGGAGTTCTCCAAGGAAGAAATCCTCGGGCTCTATCTCAACGTCATCCACTTCGGCAAACGCGCCTACGGTGTCGCCGCCGCGGCCGATCATTATTTTGGCAAAACGCTGGATCAACTGACGCTCGCCGAGGCCGCAACGCTCGCGCGCGTGCCGCAGTCGCCGTCGCGCTTCAATCCGATCAACAACCCCACGGCAGCAGCACAGCGTCGCACCTATGTGCTACGCCGCATGCGCGAGTTAGGTTTCATTGATGCCGAAACCGAGCGCCGTGCAACAGCAGAAAAAATCTTTGCCCGGGTGCACGTACAGTCGTTCGAGGTCGAAGCGCCCTATGTCGCCGAGATGGCGCGGCTCGAACTCGTGCAGCGTTTTGGCGCTGCGGCGCAGAACGAAGGCTACAAAATCTACACCACCATCGAACCTGTGCAACAGAGCGCTGCGAACGAAGCCCTGCGCACCGGCCTGCTCGATTACGACCGTCGACATGGCTGGCGTGGCGCAAAGACCACGGTGAGCATTCCGGCAAACGGCGATGAAGCCGTCTTCGAAGAATTGCTCGCGGAGCAGGCGGTGAGCGGCGGCATGCTACCGGCGCTGGTACTCGAGGTGCAGGACAAATCCGCGAGGGTTTATGCCCGTGGCAGCGGCATCGTCACCGTGCCTTGGGAGGGCATGGCCTGGGCGCGGCCCAAAGTGGACGGGCGGCTCGGCAAGTCACCGAAAACCGCCCGGGACATTCTCGCCCGTGGACAGATCGTCCACATCACGCTGCAATCCACGCCGCAACTTGCGCAAATTCCCGCGGCGGCCGCAGCACTCGTCGCGCTCTCCCCTGCAGACGGCGCGATCACCGCCCTGGTTGGCGGCTTCGATTACTTTGATGCGGGTGCGGGCAAGTTCAATCGTGCCATTCAGGCAAAGCGCCAGCCGGGCTCGGGGTACAAGCCGTTCCTGTATTCGGCCGCGCTCGAAAATGGCTTTACGCCGTCGTCGCTCGTTCTCGATGCGCCTTTCGTCATCGATGATCCGCGTATGGAAGAAGCCTGGCGCCCGGAAAATTCCAGTGGGGATTTCGGCGGACCCACGCGCCTGCGCGAAGCACTGGTCAAGTCGCGCAATCTGGTCTCGATCCGCGTGTTGCAGGCGATCGGCATGGGTCCGGCCATGGCCTACACCGAGCGCTTCGGCTTCGAACGCACGAGTCTGCCGCGCAATCTCACCCTCTCCCTCGGTACCATGAGCGCGACGCCGCTGCAGGTCGCTGCGGGCTACGCGGTCTTCGCCAACGGCGGTCATCGCATCCAGCCATGGTTCATCGAGCGCATCGTCGACCCGCAAGGTCAGGTCGTATTCGAGGCGGCACCGCGACGCGTGGCGCTCGAATGCGATCCGCCCGAGGCACTCACCGCGAATGAAGCGCCCGTAGCCGAAGCGTTGCCTGTGCCAGCAGGCTGCGACCTGCCCGCCACGAAAGTCGCACCGCGCGTCATCAGTTCGCAAAATGCTTGGCTGATCACCGACATGCTGCGCGAGGTGATCACGCGTGGCACCGGTCAGCGTGCACTCGCACTCGGCCGCAGCGACGTCGCCGGCAAAACCGGCACTACCAACGAGGCGCGCGACACCTGGTTCAACGGCTACAACCCGACGCTGGTGGCGTCGGTGTGGGTCGGTTTCGATCAGTTGCGACCGCTCGGCGAAGGCGAAGAAGGCAGTCGCACTGCCGTGCCCATCTGGACCGACTTCATGGCCAAGGCTCTCAAAGGCGTTGCGGATCGGCCGTGGCCGGTGCCCGGCGGTCTCGTGCAGGTGCGTATCTCGCCCGTCACCGGCGAAATCGCCAGCGCCGATGATCCCGCTGCAATCTTTGAAACCTTCATGACCGATCGTCTGCCCACGGGCGGCGGTCTTGGCGAGACGAGCATGGATCCTGCGCGCCCCCCCACCGAGCAGCCATTGGCGGAGCCCATTTTCTAGATCCTGCCTCACGAGGTGTCGCCGTGAAAAAGCTGCCTCCGCGTGCCGAAAATCTGCGCCGAGCGCTGGCGCAGGAAGCTGCGCGCGTGATGGCCGAGCACGGCATCCGCGATTTTTTGTTCGCCAAACGCAAGGCAGCAGAGCGCTTCGGCGTGGTCGATGGTGCCGTGCTGCCGCGCAATACCGAAATCGAAGAGGCTTTGCAGGAGTACCAGCGTCTATTCGGCGGCGAAGCGCATCTTGAATCGCTGCAGGCACAGCGCGAAGTGGCGCTCGACGTCATGCAGCGCCTCAAAGATTTTCAGCCGCGACTGGTTGGCCCGGTGCTGCAGGGTACGGCAACCTCGCATGACGACGTCACGTTGCATGTATTCGCGGACCGCGCCGAGTCAGTGAGTTTTCACCTCATGGATCAGGGCGTGCCGTTCGAGCTGGACGAGCGGCGTACGCGCGTCAATGCCGAACGCGTGGTACAGCGGCCTTCATTGCATCTGGAAGTGGACGGTCAGCCCGTGGAGATCGTGATCTTTCCGATCGATGGCATTCGCCAGGCGCCGGTCAGCCCGGTCGATGGTCGCCCGATGCGCCGTGCCGACACCGCCGAAGTGTCGGCGCTGCTGGCTGCGTGTTACTGACGCAGCCAGCCTCACGCAGCATCAGCCGCGTTTGCCGATCGGCACGTAGTCGCGCTTGACTGGACCCGTATAGAGCTGACGCGGCCGACCGATCTTGTAGGCCGGATCGCTGATCATCTCTTGCCAGTGCGCGACCCAGCCCGCCGTACGCGCAATCGCGAACATCACCGTGAACATAGAGCGCGGAATGCCGAGCGCGCTGTAGATGATGCCGGAGTAGAAGTCGACGTTCGGGTACAGCTTGCGCGAAATGAAATAATCGTCTTTGAGCGCGATTTCTTCGAGACGCTGCGCCAACTCGAGCAGCGGATTGTCGGCACGCCCCATCTTGGCGAGCACGCGATGACACATGTCGCGAATGATCTTCGCGCGCGGGTCGAAATTTTTGTAGACACGATGTCCGAAACCCATCAGCCGCACGTGGCTCTGCTTATCTTTGACTTGGGCGAGAAACTTCGGAATGTTGTCGACATTGCCGATTTCTTCGAGCATCTCGAGCACGGCTTCGTTGGCGCCGCCGTGCGCCGGTCCCCAGAGCGCGGAAACACCAGCCGAAATCGCTGCGTAGGGGTTGGCACCCGTCGAGCCCGCCAGGCGTACCGTCGAAGTACTGGCATTCTGTTCGTGATCGGCGTGCAGGATGAGCAGCAGATCGAGCGCCTGCGCTGCAAGCGGATCGACGTGGTAAGGCTCGCAGGGCACGGCGTAATACATGTGCAGCAGATTGCTGCAGTAGTCGAAATCGTTGCGCGGATAGATGAACGGCTGCCCGACCGACCGCTTGTAAGCTGCTGCCGCAATGGTCGGCAGCTTGGCGATGATGCGGTGCATGAAAATTTCGCGATGCCGCGGATTATTGATATTCATCGAGTCGTGATAGAACGCCGACATCGAGGCCACGATCGCGCTCACCATCGCCATCGGGTGCGCGTCGTAGTGAAAACCGTTGTACATGCGCAGCAGCGACTCGTTGATCATGGTGTGCCGCTGGATGCTGACGCTGAAATCGGCGAGTTGCTTCGGATCGGGCAGCTCGCCGTTGTTGAGCAAATAGGCCACCTCGATGAACGAGCTTTGCGCCGCCAGCTGCTCGATGGGGTAGCCGCGATAGAGCAGCACACCCTGATCGCCATCGATATAGGTGATCTTGCTCTCGGTGCTCGCGGTCGCCATGAAACCGGGATCGAAGGTGAAGACACCGTGATCCTTGGTCAGTGAGCCGATATCGACGATGTCCGGACCGATGGTCCCGGAGCGAACGAGCAGCTCGCTGGTCTTGCCTGAGGAGGGATCTTTCAGCTCGAATTTTTTGTTGGCCATGGCACGCGAATCATTGTGATCGGCGCCGTCGCGGAAGCGCGACGGCATGTGACGAAATTGACACGCCGGCACCGCAGAATCAAGGCGGGTTACGGCTATTTTTCTACTCGACCACCTTGTAAAAATCGCCGGCCGCGAGCTTGCGGTCCGGGTACAGGCCGTTGATGAGCAGCAGTTCTTCTTTTTGGTATTTATCGACCGGCATCGCTGCCGCGTAATCCTCGAGTCGAGTGTCCGCAGTCGCAGTACGAATGCTCAAGCGATACGGCTCGGCGAGCGGATATTCCGCCGGCTTGAGCGTGCGCAGCGTCTCGGCCACCGCCTGGACCAGGCCGTCGGACT
>VGUP01000080.1 GCA_016874175.1 Gammaproteobacteria bacterium
TGCGGTTTCGCACGCCGAGCGTGTCATGAATCGCGGGGAGAAGGTTGCGGGCGAGCGGATTCCCGGTTAGTTTTCCGGCCCCTTCGCCGCATTGGCTGTCGATCTGCCGCGAGAGTACATGGCGACGTACGTACAACAGAACCAGTCACGCCGGATGGCGATTTTCGCGCTGGTTGCCGGCCTCCACATACTCGGCGGGTATGCATTGGTCAGCGGTCTTGCGCGCAAAATGGTCGAGTTGGTTGCCCCGCCACTCATCACCGACCTCATCGAAGAGATCAAACCCGAAGATAAGCCGCCGCCGCCGCGGCCGGAAATCGAGCGTCCGCCAGTGCAAGTGCCTCCCCCGGATGTCTTTATCGACATTCCGATGGAGTCGAGTACGACCGCCATCAGCAACGTAACGGACAAACCCGTGCCACCGCCGCCAGCACCGGTGGTGGTGGTAGCCCGCTTGCCTGCAAAGCTTGGTAGCATGCCCTCGAGCGAAGACTATTACCCGGCTGCGTCCAAGCGCGCAGAGGAGCAGGGCACTGTCACCATAAAAGTCTGCGTGGATGCCAAAGGCAAGATCATCGGTAACCCGACCGTCGTCACGTCGTCGGGTTTCGAAAGATTGGACGAGGGTGGGGTCAAGCTTGCACGGGCGGGGCGTTATCAGCCTGGCACGGTGGGCGGTAAGCCCCAAGATGATTCCTGCGTTTCGTTTCGCGTGAAGTTCGAGATCAAGTAAGCGTTTTATTCCCTGAGGAAAACATGGAAAACACTGAAGCCACTACCGCTGTCATCGAGAACCCCTATGGCCTTACGGCCCTGTGGGAGCAAGGCGATTTCGTCGCCAAGGGCACGCTGATCATCTTGGTGGTCATGTCGTTGACTTCTTGGTACGTCATCATCACGAAGCTGCTCGATCAGCGGAAGCTTATGGCGTCCGCTAAGCTCGCCGAAAAAAAGTTCTGGAGCGCCGGTTCGATTCGCGAAGCGATCGACCGTCTACCTAAGAACGATGTCTATCGTCAGGTTGCCGAGGACGGTCTGCGCGCGTCGCAGCATCACGAAGGCCGTCTTTCCGAGCGTATGGCTCTCCACGAGTGGGTGATGATGTCCTTACAGCGCTCTGTGCAGGGTGTAAGCATGTCGCTGACCGGTGGTTTACCGTGGCTCGCGACAGTCGGCTCGACGGCGCCGTTCGTTGGTCTGTTTGGCACAGTGTGGGGTATCTACCATGCGCTTGTCGCCATCGGCGTGTCTGGTCAGGCCTCGATCGACAAGGTCGCGGGCCCCGTAGGTGAGGCACTGATCATGACGGCCCTCGGCCTCGCAGTCGCCGTGCCGGCGGTCATGGGCTACAACTGGCTCATCCGTCGAAATAAGGAGGTTCAGGAAGAGCTAGGCAGCTACAGCTCTGACCTGCACGCCTTCCTCGTGAGCGGAGCTCGCGTCGCGGTGCCCGCTCCGGCCTCTGCTGCTGCGCCTGCTGCAGCCGTGAAGAAGTAATCCGATCGACTTAGGTTTTTCTGAACGGGGTCGATCGGGTTTTGCTCGGTCGATCCCGAGATCCGGAAACAAAAGAGGCTAAGACTCATGGCGATGAGCGTTGGATCCAGTGGCGGTGAGGACGAGCTGAATTCGACCATCAACACAACACCGTTAGTGGATGTTATGTTGGTTCTTTTGATTATCTTTCTGATTACCATTCCGGTCATTAATAAGACGGTGAAGGTCTCGCTACCAAAGGCCGCGAACATCGCCACCCAGACCAAACCTGAGAACATCACGGTGGCAGTCGATTCTTTGGGTAATATTTATTGGAACAATGAGCCAGTCGCCGATCGCGACCAGTTGATCGAGATGATCAAGCTCGAAGCCATTAAAGACCCGCAGCCTGAAATCCACATCCGCGGCGACTCCAACGCGCGGTTCGCGGATATCGGCAAGATCATCTACTCGGTCCAACGTGGCGGCATTGTCAAAGTGGGATTCATCACTGAACCCGACCGCGGCATCCGCGGGTCACGCTGACCTCTCTCGGAGTACGTTTCGATGGGAATGAATTTAAGCGGCGGCGATGAAGGCGATTCAATGTGTGATATCAACACGACGCCGCTGATCGACGTCATGCTGGTGTTGCTCATTATGTTCATCATCACCATTCCGGTGATGACCCACGCCGTTAAACTCGATATGCCGCGGCCCACCAACGCTCCACCACCGCCGGTTCCGCCGGAAGTCATCGACATCGAAATCGATTTCGATGGTACCGTCGTGTGGAATGGAACACCGGTACAGAGCCTCGAGGCGCTGGAGAAATACTTCCGCGTCGAGGGTCAAAAGTACCCGCAGTCCGAGTTGCACCTGCGCCCCGATAAACGTGCAAAGTATGACGTGGTGGCTAAAGTGCTGGCATCAGCGCAGCGAAACCGCTTGAAAAAAATCGGCTTCGTTAATGTATCGGAGTTTGCGGATTGACGAGCCATCGCGCGATCCCAGTACGATTCGCACGTCGCGCCTGAGCAATAAGATAAAGTTACAATCTCGCCGCTGCCCCCACTGGTTGCGTCGAATCTTTTGGTTGTGGTCCAGTTGGATCGTACTTAGGCGAGAAAGCACATGAGGAAGTCAGCTATAGTCACTTTGCTGGTTGCTGCCGTAGCGGCCCTGCAATTGTCATCTGTTGCCATGACCGAGAAGGTGAGCCCGGCGCTCGCCAAGACGCTGCAGACCGCGCAAAACGCCAGCAAAGCAAAGAAATGGGCCGAGTGTCTGTCGAATCTGCGCACTGCAGACGGAACTGCGGGCAAGACGGCCTACGATGCCTTCATCATCAACGAACTCACGGCGTTTTGTGCGCTGAGCTCCAACGACGTCGCCACGGCGACCGCGGCGATGCAGACCAATCTGGCATCGCCGTTCGCCGCCAACAAGGTGGCGCAGCGCACCCGTGACCTTGCCAAGATCTACTTCAACGCTCGCAACTACGTCAAGACCGTTGAGATCGGGCGCGGCGCCATCAAGAGCGGTTACGCGGACGCCGATACCTTCCTCGTAGTTGCACAGTCCTATTACCAGCAAAATGACTACAAGAATGCACGCGAGTTTACGGGTAGCTGGGTCCGCGATCTCGAGAAGCGTGGCCAGCGTCCCAAGGAAAACGCCATCCAGATCTACGTGACCTCGTGCATGCGCCTGAAGGACGAAGCCTGCACCGCTGCGGGTTTCGAAAAACTCGTCACCTACTACCCGGACCCGGCGGGCTGGGCGAACCTAATGCAGTCGCTGTTCGCGACCCGTAACGATGTTGCGGCCTTCAATGCATACCGCTTGGCGACCGAGGTCGGCGCGATGCGCACCGGCGACGACTATACCGAGATGGCGCAGCGGGCGTTAGAGAACGGTCTGCCGGGCGAGGCGCAATCAGCATTGGAGGCCGGTTTTGCACGTAAGGCGTTCACCGATAAGCGCGACATTGACCGTAACACGCGACTGTTGGCGACCGCCAAGGAGCGTGCCGCCGCGGATCGAGTCGGTCTCGCGAAGGCTGACAAAGAGGCTGCCGCCGGTAACAGCGGGGACGTCGATTTGCGTGTCGGTCAGGCCTACATGAGTTACGGGCAGTACGCGGCGGCGGTGACCGCCATTCAGCGCGGAATCGCCAAGGGCAACGTGACTGACCCGGCCGAAGCACAAATGGTACTCGGCATTGCGCAGCTCAGGGCTGGCAACAAATCGGAAGCAAACAAGGCGTTTCGCGCCGTAAAGGGTGACGCTGACACCCGGCGTGTCGCTAAACTTTGGAGTCTGCGCGCCCAGTAAGCTCGCGACGCTCAAGCATCGACCGAAACTCATCGACTGTGATCGAGTTTCGTGGGGGCTGAAGACATGCGTATTTTTACTTGCATCGTTCCGCTGCTGGTCGCAGCAATGCTGTCGTCCGTAGCCGCCGCCCAAAAGGCGGAGCAAAAGGCCGATCAAAAGGGGGCCGCCAAGCCGCCCACCGTCAGTCGCGCCATCCTCAAGCCGTTGATGGCCGCGCAGGAGGCGAGCAAGAAGGAGCAGTGGGCAGAGTGCGTGGCAAAGATCAAGGAAGTCGAAGCCTTCCCGAGCCGCACCCCTTACGACAACTACGTCAGCAACGACATCCTCGGGTTTTGTGCGCTGCGCGCTGGCGACACGCCGCTCGCGCTTCAGGCTTGGTCGCAAGTCACCGATACCGAGTTCTCCGACCCCGCGCGCTCAGCGACGCTGCGCAAAGGCTTGCTGCAGATGTCCTATCAGGTCAAAGATTACGCCAAGGCCGTGGACTACGGTCGCCGGCTGATCGCCGATGGCAGCACGGATGAAGCGGTCCATCTGCTGACCATCCAGTCGTACTACCTTCAAAACGATTTCAAAGCTGCCGAAAAGATGGCGGCGGACTACGTTGCGGCGACCGAGAGTCGCGCGCAGACGCCGCCCGATATGGCCTTGCAGCTCTACACGAGCTCGTGCATCAAACAGGAAGACGACGCGTGCACCCTTCGCGCTCTCGAAAAGCAGGCGCAGTATTCGCCCAAGAAAGAGACCTGGCCAAACCTAAGCTTGTTGTTGTTCCGTTCCAGCACTGAGGCCAACACGCTCAACATCTTCCGTCTCTCGCGGGAGATGGGTGGCATGACCCGCGGTGAAGAGTTCACCGAGATGGCGCAGCTCGCCATCGAAAAGGGCCTGCCAGGCGAGGCGCAGGCCACTCTCGAAGAAGGCCAGTCGAAGGGCCTCTACACCAACAAATCGACGCAAGAGCTCGCGATTCGTCTGCTCGGCACTGCCAAGGCGCAGGCTGCCGCCGACAAGCCGACGCTGCTGAAGCAAGACGGCGAAGCGGCGGGCAAGAAGAACGGCGAAGTGGATCTGCGCATCGCCACCGCTTTCATGAGCTATGGCGATTACGACAAGGCCGTCGCGGCCTTCGAGCGCGGACTGGCCAAAGGCAATGCGCGTAATCCCGAGGAGGCCAAGCTGAATCTCGGCATCTCGCAGATCAAGGCGGGCAAGAATGAAGCGGCGGCCGCGACGCTCGCCAGCGTTCAGGGCGATGAGACCCTGAAGCGGCTCGCGCGTCTCTGGACTCAACGTACGCGCTAGCAGCGCGCGTCGGGATCAGCCCGGCGCGTCTCTACCGACGATCCGCCGGGCGGGGCTGAGGATCGCGAGGGCGATCACCAGAACCAATGCCGCGGTCACTAAAGAAAGCTCCAGAGCGTACTGCTGCGGCTTGACCCAGATCTCATCGAGATGACCCCACTTCTCGAGGATCTCGTTGACGTTCCAGGCAATGATCGCGGTCGGTATCGCGTAACGCAGGGCCGGGGTCATGCGCTGAAACCACCACAGGCGCTGCGCGAGATAAATCGCCCACACTCCGAAACCGATACATGAGGCAAAAGTTACCCAGCGATCGGTGCCCAAAATATTGGAGTTGTAGATCATCAACAGATAAATATAGAAGAACCAGGTGACGTAGATCGTTTCCATGCAGACGATCGAGGCGAGGTCGCGCGCTTGCGCCGAAGACTTTTCGCCAACCTTCAGGCCGAGCCGGCGATGTAACCACATGAAGGCGTTGCACCGCGTCTCGCGGTTGAAGAAAAAGAACACCAGGGTCGCGAACATCACGCCGATCGAGGACAGCATGACTCGATATTCGGGCAGTCTTTCTTTGGCGCCCCACGCCGCCGGTGCGACCTGCAGATCGCGCGCCACCCACACAAGGCTGAACTCGACCCATGACAACCAGATGAGGCTGCCGCCGGCAAAACCGAGCAGCGTTGCCGTGTTCTCGGATTTGTTGAGACCCATCCAGGTCATGACGACACCGACCACGCCAATGATGAACGCGGCCAACAAATCGCGACCCGGAAACCAGCTGTGCTGCATCTGGTGCATGATGAAATGTCTCATGCCCTGCCAGAAGTAGACGATGAGCACCGCAAGGATCGCCGACAGCGGTACCTGACAATATCTTTTGAAGTTGCTTATTGTTCCTCCCCGTCAGCGTTTTATGGATCAGGGTTCGCGATCAAGACTCGACCGCAGCCACGACTTCTTCTTCAGATTTCGGCATGCCGCGCCCGGCGATTTCTTCGAGCTCGACATGCATCGCACGCATCATGCGATCGACATAGCGACCGCGTGCCGCCACCCGCTCGGCAGCGGCCTTGGCGTCAGGTTGCCAACCCTCGAGCTCGGCTCTACGTAGCACTTTCTTGGCCGCGAGCAAACGCTCGACGGTATCGAGCCGATCGCGGGTCACCGACAACTCTTCCATCAGCGTCAAGGTCATCGATAGCAGCTTGTCGATGGCCGGATCGCTGAAATACTGCGGCTTTTTCCCCTTGGCGACCCGCGCGAGGCGCACCGGCGCCGGCGCAGCCGTGGGCGAGTGCGCGGGCGCCCGACGGCGTGCGGCTTCGGCCACGGCAGGCGTGGAGCGCGTCGACTTTTTCTTGGGTTTGGGCATAAGGCCTCAGCGATGCGCCGCGAGAATCTTCCAGAAAAAATGTTCAGTGTAATTCATCTGCGCTACATCGAGTTTGGGAATGAATTCATTCACCAGTACATCGGCCGCCGGAAAACCGCCTTTCATGGCTTCTGCCTGCAGGTCGATCCCCGTCATGTAGCGGGCGAAGGTCTCGTTGTTGTTGTAGCTCTCCCAGTTGTGCATAAACTTCTCGATGACCGTGCGGCCGCGCGGAATCTCGAGATGCAGCATCAGTCCGCCGGGCGCGAGCAGTCGGCGGCATTCGCCGAGAATCCGCGGCAAGGCGGACTTCGAGGTTTCGTGCAGCACGATATGCGAGACGATGAGATCGAAGCTGCCATCGGCAAAGTCGGTGGCCTCGGCATTTTGTTGACTGAAGTTGATCGCCACACCGAGCGCCACGGCGCGCGCGTGCGCGTAGCGCAGCACCGGCGCACCGACATCGATGCCGTGCACGCGAGCTTGCGGAAACGCTCGCGCCCAAACCACGGTGCTGTTACCAATGGCGCAGCCGATATCGAGAATGCGCTTGGGCTGGCGTTCGGGGTGCTTCTCGCGGAGGTAGGCGAGCAGCGTATCGCCCATCAGGTTGTTCTCCGGCCCGAGCGCTCCGCCCATGTAGAGGTTGATACCCTTGTCGTAGATCACCCCTGCGCTGACATCGTCCGTCGTGAAGTCGGTGTGGTAACCGCCGGGTTGCAGGTGGATATCGGCCGCGCGGTGATAACGTGGAATTTCGAGTGCGGGGTTGAGGCGTAGCGTGCCGCGGCGACGGTCTTTGCCCGACTTGCCAATTTTCTTCGCGCGAAGACGCGCGGAACGCCGAAGCAGCTCGGACAGTTCGCGCTCGGTGGGGTCGATCACCGACTCCCAAAGAAGCTCCTGACTGCGCCGCTGCATCGCACTCCAGAACTGGTAGAACGAGTCTTGTGTCATGGGCTTGCGGATCTCGTCCTGATCGATGGGCGCTCGACCCTGTCGCGCGCGAAACGCCGGTTCGACGCGTGATTCGTAGACCTTGTAGGCGCCCGGCATCAGCCGACCGGACAGATGGGCGCGTAGAGCGCCGACGAAGTCCTGGCGCGCCTGCTCGTCGAGCAGGGTAGAGGGTTGCATGGCATGAGCCTTGAACGCCGGCATTGCGAATTCCCCGCAGCGCTGGTCCAGAGTGGACGATCCGTTCGATCCTACCGACTGCGCGGATCAACGCCCGCGGACTTGGTACGCGGCGTCCGAAAGGCGGTTAAGGGCGGGGGCTCGGCGCTGGAGCATCGCGCCCGAGGCTTTGGTCGTGCTCGGCGCCTTGATTGTGCTCGGCGCGCGCTGCGCTCGCGGCTGCAATATGCGCCTCACGAAAATCGCGAAACGGTCGCACCAGGCGCGCGGCGAGCTCCGCACGCTTGGCGGCGCGCTCCGGGCTTTGTTGCTCGGCGTGCGCGACCTGCTCGATCAGTGCGCGCGACACACCGGCATGCTGTTCGAGGGTACGTTCGAGCACCGCGATGCGCTCGAAGGCCACCGAGAGTTCGGTGGCGAGCGTGACGTAGGCCGCGTAGAGCTGATCGACGGCCGGGTCATCGAAGACCTGCGGTCGGTGACCCTTGGCGACCTGCGGCGGCGCTTTCACGCCGCGCCCTCAATGAGCTCGATCAGCTCGCCGGCCGCACCCACGCATACCGCGGCGCGTCGCCCATGGTAGGGCGCCAGCGCCAGCGTGCGCGGCGGCGCGAGCCAACTGAGCCCGCTCGGTAACTGCTTGACGATGAACGACACCATCGAGATCGCAGGCGGCAATTCACCGTCACGAGCCGTGCGCGGCAGCGTTGCAGGCGGCATTTTGTCCGCCTCGATATAGCTCTGTCCCTGCAGGGCGAGTGCTGCCAGATCGTGCTTGGTCTCCGCGGGCAGTCCCTGCGCATTGGACAGCACGGAAATGACGGCGGGAATCACCGGCGCCTTGGCCACATTGAAATGCTTGCCATAGAAGTCGTTGATCGATTCGACCGATTCACCGCCCAGAATGACGATGAACACGCGATCGACGTAGTGCTTGGCATCGGGCGTGTCGAACTCGGGCAGCTTTTCTTTGAAAGAGGTGAGATAGATCGACTCCTTGGCGGGGCCGAGCGCCTGCATCGCGCGAATCTTGTCCGAGAACGACAGATCAGCCGGTGGCCCGATGATTTTGAAGGGCGAGCCCGCGAGCCGCGCCGCGATACCGTTGGTGTCTTGCACCATGAGTTCAGCGGCATTCCAGCCCATATGTTTGAAGGCCACGTAATCGGGCGCGGGCTTGCTGTCGACGAAACGGATGAAGGTATGGCCTTCACCCTCGGGCAACATGAGTGCATAGCGGCGGCCGGTCAGCCCGGGCAAGCCCCAGAGCTCTGCCTGCGCGGCGCTCAGGCGACCGTGATCAACCAGTTCGTAGCCGAGGTAGAGGTGATAGGTGTCGATCATGTACTGCAGGTCGGGCGCAGCAATGGTGACGCACGAAATCGGTCCGATGGAGGGCATGGTCAGTTCCGGTTGGGTAAATCTTTGAGATAGAGGAGCACGTCGGCGAGATGGACGACCTCGGCATACTTGGCCTGCAAATCGAACAAGTTGGCCTCATGCGGTCCGCTGGCGCGATCACCCACGGCCTCGCGCACCACGACCGGCACGAAGCCATGCTGACAACAATCGACGGCGCTCGCACGGACGCAGCCACTGGTCGAGAGTCCCACGATAAGCACGGTATCCACGCCGAGCGCAGTCAGAGTGGAGGCGAGAGAGGTTGCAAAGAATGCGCTCGCGTACTGCTTGGAAATCACGGTTTCACCCGGCAGCGGCTCGAGGCCCTCGGCAAACGCAGCGAGCTCGGGATGCGCGCCGGCTTCGAAACAGCGCAGAGCGGGGACCTTGCGAAAGAACACGCCGCCGTCACGCCCCCCCGGTTGATACACCACGTTGGTGTGCACGATCGGAATCGCCGCCGCTCGCGCGGCGCGCAGCAGCGTTTCACAATCGGCGCGAGCCTGCTCCACACCCGCGTAGAGCGGCGAATCTTTGACGAGATAGGCGCGGACGAAATCGATCACCAGCAGCGCCGGTCGTTGTCCGGGAGCGAGACTCTTGCCGAAGCCGCCGCGCGCATAGTTGGCCAGCAGTGATTCGTTCACGATACGGGGCTCAGATGACCTTGCCCGCACGCAAGGCAGCGAGCCGCTCGGCACCGAAGCCGAGGAGCTTCGAGAAGACCTCGTCGTTGTGCTGACCGAGCTCGGTCGGCGCCGCGCTGTGCACGCCGCCCGGGGTCTCCGAAAACTTGGGTACGGTGTTCTGCATGCGCAGGTCGCCGAAGTATGGGTGCTTAGTGGTGATGATCGCTTCGCGCGACTTGAAGTGCGGATCTTCGAGCATCTCGGGGGCGCGGTAGATCTGACCCGCGGGGACGCCGAATTGGTCCATGAGCTCGAGCACCTGCTTGGTGGGCATGGTCTGCGTCCAAGCTTCGATCAGACCATCAAGCAACTTTTGATGGGTGCCGCGCGCCTGGTGATTCACGAAACGCGCGTCGCTCGGCCAGGTCGGTTGCTGCATGGCCTCGCAGAGCCGGCCGAAGACGGTGTCTTGGTTGGCGGCGATCAGCACCAGGCCGTCGCTCGTTTTGTAGACGTTCGATGGCGCAACGTTCGGCAGAATCGCCCCAGTGCGTTCGCGGATATAGCCGGTCTTGTCGTACTCGGTGATCAGCGACTCCATCATCGCGAGCACGGCCTCGTAGAGGGCGGAATCGACCACTTGGCCGCGCCCGGTCTGTTCGCGGTAGTGCAGGGCGCCGAGCGCGCCGAGACAAGCGAAGGTGGCGGCGAGCTCATCGCCGATGCTGATGCCCATGCGCGAGGGCGGCGTGGACGGATCTCCGCAGACGTAGCGCAGGCCGCCCATGGCCTCACCGATCGCGCCGAAGCCCGCGCGGCGCGAATAGGGCCCGCTCTGCCCATAACCCGAGACCCGAATCATGATGAGCCGCGGGTTGATCTTTGAAAGCTCTTCATAGCCGCAGTTCCATTTTTCCATAGTCCCGGGGCGAAAATTCTCAAGTACGAAATCAGCTTTCGCGACTAACTCTTTAAAAAGACTCTGTCCTTCCTCTTGTCGCATATCGATGGTGATGGCTTTTTTGTTGCGGGCCACTACCGGCCACCAAAGTGAGGGCTCGCCGGCCTTCTGCCGTCCCCAGACGCGCAGCGGATCGC
>VGUP01000081.1 GCA_016874175.1 Gammaproteobacteria bacterium
CCTGAGGACCCACGACATAAAGATCACTGACTGAGACATTGGGGTCAGCGGCTTTCAGCACACTCTCGATGTCACTGCGCACTTGATCCGTCGTCTGCCCTTCCGGAGGCGGCAGCCGAATCGCCACGTCGCGCGAGGAGCCGAAGTTCTGCACCTGCACGTCGTTGAAACCCGCGCGCGCAAGACCCGTGCGCAATTCTTCGGGCTGGGCTTCGCTCGTGAACTTGGCTTCGACCGTGATACCGCCGGTGAAATCGACACCCAGGTTGAGACCCTTGGTGAAGAGCGCCGCGAGCGAAGTGACGAACAAAATCGCCGACACCGCGTACCAAGATTTGCGGGAGCCCATGAAGGCGATGCGGCTGTTACTTTTGAAGAGTTCCATGGTGGCAAGACTCCGGGTTGCCGCGTCAGATCGAAAGTTTTTCCGGGCGTCGCGACCCGCCATACATCAAGGTCAGCAGCGCACGGCTACCGAGCAGCGATGTGAACATCGAGGTCACGATACCCAGCGACAGCACGACCGCGAACCCACGAATCGGCCCCGTGCCGAAGGCCCAGAGCACAATGCCGGCGATCAGCGTCGTGATGTTGGAGTCGGCAATCGACGAGAAGGCTTTCTCGAAACCCTTGGAAATCGCGGTCTGCGGCGTCACGCCGTTACGGACTTCTTCGCGAATACGTTCGTAGATGAGTACGTTAGCATCGATGGCCATCCCGACCGTCAGCACGATACCGGCGATACCCGGCAAGGAGAGCGCCGCCTTGAACATGGTCAGCAAGGCTGCGAGCAGCACCACGTTCGCGAGCAACACGATGTTCGCGACCACGCCGAACATCTTGTAATAAACGAGCATGAACACAAACAGCAGTGCCATGCCGATCATCAGTGCGCTCACACCTTTCTCGATGTTTTCTTTGCCGAGACTCGGACTGACGACGCGCTCTTGAATCACAAAGATCGGTGCCGCTAGCGCGCCCGCGCGCAACAGCAAGGCGAGCTCGCGCGCTTCGTTGACGCCGAGGCCCGTGATCTGAAAGCTGTTCGAGAAAATGCCCTGGATGGTCGCGGTGTTGATGACCTTCTCTTCTTTGATGTCACGCTGCACTTTCTGGCCGCCAACATCGACTTCTTCGCGACGCTGCTCGATGAAGACCACCGCCATGGGCTTACTGAGATTGGCCCGCGTAGTGCGCAGCATTTCTTCGCCGCCCGAAGCGTCGAGCTTGACCGACACGCCCGGACCCTGCTCGGTGGCCGCCGTGGTCGCATCGATGAGCTGATCGCCCGTGACGATGATGTCGCGCTTCAGCAGCGTCGGCTGACCTTCTCGTGTTTCATAAAGCTTCGAGCCGAACGGTGCCCGACCACGCTGCACGGCCTCTGAGACACTGTTCTGGATATCGACGAGGCGGAACTCAAGGGTGGCGACCTTACCGAGAATATCTTTGACTTCGGCCGAATTCTGCACGCCGGGCAGTTGCACGGCGATGCGATCGATACCCTGCCGCTGCACCACGGGCTCGGACACGCCAAGCTCGTTGACACGATTACGGAGGGTGGTGAGGTTTTGCGAAATGGCGTAGTCCTGACGCTCCTTGAGCTGAGTGGCTGTCAGCAACGCCTGCAGGATCGGTCCAACCCCGCCCCGCTGCGCCGAGGTCGTCAGATCCGGCAATACGCGGCGGATGGACTCGCGCGCCGGCGCCGGGTCGGCGCCTGCCGGCAGCAACACGCGCAGGCCGTTTGGCTTGACCGTGCCCTCGGCAACCTGCACCACATCGACGAATTGCACATTATCCTGGCTCAGCGCCCGACGCAGATCTTGCTCGTATACCTCGAGCACTTGAGCGACTGCACCATCGATATCGACCTGGTAGAGCAGATAGAGACCACCGCGCAGGTCGAGGCCGAGCGGCATCGGGCGCAAGCCGATCTTGCGCAACCAATCCGGCGCGCGCGAAGCGAAGGACAGCGCCGTGACGTAGTCGCGGGCAAAGTTTTCATTGACAAGATCGCGGGCCTTCAACTGCTCGGGCACGGCGGCGAAATGCAGCATCAGACGCCCGTCGTCGATGTAGTTGCGCGAGAACGTCACGCCCTTGCCGCGTAGGAAGTCCGCCACCGCGCGTTGCCCGTCGGTTTCGATTGCGCCGCGGTCCTTGCGGACGACCTGCAAGGCAGCATCCTCACCAAAGACATTGGGCAGCGCGAAGATCGTCGCCAGCACCAAAACGGCGGCGACGAGGATGTACTTCCAGCGGGCAAACTCGAGCATGCATCAGCCCTTCAGAGTGCCCTTGGGAACCAGTGAACTCACTTGAAACTTCTGCACCTTGATTCGGACCTCGGCGGCGATTTCAAGGGTAACGAAACCCTCGTCGACCGCGGTCACCTTGCCGACGATCCCCCCGGCGGTGACCACCTCATCGCCTGCAGCCAGCTTGCCGAGCATGGCCGCGTGTTCTTTGGCCTTTTTCTGCTGCGGGCGAATGAGCAGGAAATAGAAAATGACGATGAACAGCACCATCATCAAAAGCGGTGCGAGCTGGCCGCCGGGCGCGGCGCCGCCGGCCTGGGCATAGGCCTCGGGGATCAGTCCGTTCATGGGATCGGGTCCTCGGGTGGGTCACGGGGCGAAAAAGGCCGCGAATTATGCCACAGCCCCCCGACGGGCAAGGAAATCACGGGCAAACTCCTGCACCCGGCCGGCCTCGATGGCCGCCCGCAGCTGCCGCATCAGTTCAAGGTAGAAATGCAGGTTGTGAATGGTGTTGAGCCGGGAGCCCAGGATCTCGTTGCAGCGATCGAGGTGGCGCAGATAGGCCCGTGAGTAATGGCGACAGGTATAACAGCCACACTCCGGGTCGATCGGTCCCGGGTCGCGCTGGTGCGCGGCATTGCGGATATTGATGACACCAGTTCCGGTAAAAAGGTGACCGTTACGCGCATGTCGTGTCGGCATCACACAATCGAACATGTCGATCCCGCGCAGCACCGCCGCGACGATATCCTCAGGTCGGCCGACGCCCATGAGATAGCGAGGTCGATCGATTGGCATGTGTGGCAACAATTCCTCTAGCACGCGCAAGCGCTCGGGCTCGGGCTCGCCCACCGCGAGGCCGCCCACCGCAAGACCCGGCAGATCGAGCTCGAGCAGCGCACTCAAAGATTCACGCCGCAGATCTTCGTACATGCCGCCCTGCACGATACCGAAGAGATCGCCCGGCGCCGCATCACGATCGCCCTCGCGGTAGTAATGCGTGACGCAGCGCTTCGCCCAGCGCATCGATCGCTCCATCGAGGCGCGCGCCTGCTCGTGCGTCGTCGGCCATGCGGTGCAGTCGTCAAACATCATGGCGATGTCGGAGCCGAGTGCGCGCTGCACATCCATCGAATCTTCGGGCGTGAGACGCACTTCGCTGCCATCGATCGGCGAGCGAAAGCGCACGCCCTCCTCGGTGATCTTGCGCAATTTGGCGAGACTGAAGACCTGAAAGCCGCCCGAGTCGGTAAGGATCGGCCGCGACCAGTGCATGAACCGATGTAATCCGCCGAGCTCGGCAATCACCTGATGCCCCGGTCGCAGCATCAAATGAAACGTGTTGCCCAAAATAATCTCGGCGCCCAGCCCCTCGAGTTCTTCGGGAGTCATGGCCTTGACCGTGCCATAGGTACCGACCGGCATGAAGGCCGGTGTTTCAATACTGCCGTGCCGCGCTTGCACCCGGCCGCGCCGCGCTGCGCCATCGGTCGCGAGCAGTTGGTAACGCAAACTCACGGCGCTCTCGAAGTGATGAACATGGCGTCACCGTAACTGAAAAATCGATACTGCTGGGCGACTGCATGCGCATAGGCTGCGAGTGTGAACTCGCGACCCGCGAACGCACTGACCAGCATGATCAGCGTCGAGCGCGGCAAATGAAAATTGGTGAGTAGTGCATCGACTGCGCGATAGCGAAATCCCGGCGTAATGAAAATTCGCGTCTCGCCAGTCCAGGGCGCGAGCACTCCGGATACGCTCTCGGCGGCGGCCAGTTCCGCGGACGCGAGCGCCGCGGACTCGAGTGCGCGAACCACCGTGGTGCCGATCGCCACCACGCGTCCGCCTGCGGCACGCGTTGCGGCAATCGCTGCGCAGGCGGTCGCCGGCACCTCGGCCCACTCGGCATGCATGACGTGATCCTCGATGCGCTCGCTGCGCAGCGGCTGAAAAGTCCCTGCACCCACATGCAAGGTGAGTGTTGTGCGGCGAATTCCGCGTGCGGCCAAGGCCTCGAGCAGCGCGGCATCAAAATGCAGACTGGCCGTCGGCGCAGCGACCGCCCCGGGCACGCGCGCGAGCACGCTTTGATAGCGCTCGAGATCGGCGGCCTCGGGCCTGCGTTCAATGTAGGGCGGCAGCGGCACTTCGCCGTGTGCACTGAAAAACTCGATTGCCGGCGCCAGCAATCGCACGCGGAAAAGATCTTCCTCGCGACCCTCGACCACGAGGTCGCCGCCCGCCGAATGCACGATCTGTCCGGGGCGCAGCGGCTTGCTGGCGCGCATGTGCAGCAAGGCCAGAGTTCCGGCGAGTGGGCGTTCGAGCAGCATCTCCACGGCGCCGCCACTCGGCTTTTGGCCGCGCAGCCGTGCCGGAATGACACGAGTGTCGTTGAACACGAGCAGATCGCGGGGCTCGAGCAACTCGACGAGATCACGAATGCCGGCATCGGTGAGGGCCGGCCCGCCGCGCGGGTCCAAAACCAGCAGCCGCGAAGCCGTCCGCTGCGGCAGCGGCCGTTGCGCGATCAGTTCCTGGGGCAGTTCGAAATCGAAGTCAGCGGCGTGCACGGCGCGCATGGTAGGCAAGTCTGCGCGGGGTTTCACGTATACTGCGGTGCTGTCCAATAGCCGGGATGGCGGAACTGGTAGACGCGCCGGACTCAAAATCCGGTTCTGGCGACAGAGTGTGGGTTCGATTCCCTCTCCCGGCACCAACGCTCAACGAATGAACTATTGCAGCAATTGTGGCACCGCCGTCGTGGTGCGCATCCCCGAAGGCGAGCACCTACCGCGCCACGTCTGCCCGTCCTGTCATACGGTGCACTACCAGAACCCGAAGCTGGTGGTCGGCTGCGTTCCCGAAGACCCTTCCGGAAAAATCCTGCTGTGCCGCCGCGCCATCGAGCCACGCCTCGGCTTCTGGACCTTTCCTGCGGGCTTCGTGGAAAACAACGAGACGCTGCAGCAGGCCGCTGCGCGCGAGTCCTACGAAGAAGCACTGGCCGATGTCGAGATCGGTTCTTTGCTGGCCGTCGTCCACATTCTGCATGCGCAGCAAGTGCATGTGTTTTTCCGCGCGCGTTTGCGCACACCGGAGTTTGGCGTTGGGGTCGAAAGCCTCGAATCGAAACTGGTCGAGGAGCGGCATATTCCGTGGAGCGACATCGCTTTTCCGAGTACGGAATTCGCCCTGCGCCGTTACTTCGAGGATCGCGCGCGCGGCATCGAGCAACACTACTTCACGGAGTTCGACCGCCGCACCACGGCGGCCGGGCTGTCAACGAGCGGTCAACAGCCGAGCTGACTCTGGCAGAGCCCGTGCTGCCGAGATAAAGTTTGCGACAACGTTTTTTCGGGGAAGACCATGACCTTCGTCGTCACAGAAAACTGCATCAAGTGCAAATACATGGACTGCGTCGAGGTCTGTCCGGTCGACTGCTTTCACGAAGGCCCCAATTTTCTGGTCATCGATCCGGATGAGTGCATCGACTGCACGCTGTGCGAGCCCGAGTGCCCGGTCGAGGCCATTTACTCCGAAGACGAAGTCCCTGCCGACCAGCAGCAGTTCAAGGCACTGAACGCCGAACTCTCGCGCAAGTGGCCCGTGATCACCGAGAAAGGCGATGCGCCGGCCGACGCCAAAGAATGGGAAGGCAAGCCGGACAAATTCAAACTGCTCGAGCGCTGATCGCGCCCGGCAGTCGCTGTCAGCTTTTTTCTTCGAGACGTTTGACGAGCATATCGGGCGGCACGTAGCCCGGCAGCAGCTCGCCGCTCGCCGTGATGATCGCCGGCGTCCCGCGCAAGCCGACTTCCTGACCTAGCTCGTAATCTTTGGCCACCGGATTCGAAGCGCACTTCGGATTGCCGATCTTCTCGCCTTTCTTGGCGCGGGTCAGCGCGTCGTTGCGATTGGCGGAACACCAGACGGCGATCGCTTTGTCCCATGACTCGGAGTCCGGGCCCTCGCGCGGATAAAAGAGATAACGCACACGTATGCCCAGCTGATTGTAGCGCGCGATCTCTGCGTGCAGTTTGCGGCAGTAACCACAATCGACATCGGTGAACACGGTGACGGTGTGCTTGGCCTCGCGCGGCCCGAAAATCACCATCTGGTTTTCAGGCACCTTGGTGAGCAGCGCAAGACGCGCCTCGCGGCGACGCTTTTCACTGAGGTTGGTTTCGCTGGCGATCTCGTACATGTCGCCGGCCAGAGCGAATTTGCCGTCCGCACTGATGTAGAGGACGTCGGCGCCGCGTGCGTATTCATAGACCCCGGGTAACGGCGAGGGACGGAAATCTTCGAGCTTGCTGCCGGGCAAGCGTTTGACGAGTTCGGTGCGCGGGTCGGCAGCAGCCGCACCCCGTGACGCCAAGGCACTCGCTTGCGCGGCGTTGCCTTGCGGCGCGGCGCTGCCCGGCTGCGCGAAGCCCGCGAGCGGCAAAGCCAGCATCACCATCAAGGCCGAAAAGACTGCGGTTTTCATGCGCGGCATTTTAGCAGAGGACGCGCTCGGCACGCGGCAAGCGCATCGCAGCGTAATCCAGCGCGCTTTGTATGCCCTCAACCGCGCGGATGATGCGCGGCGTGCAGGCTTTTCATGCGCTCGCGGGCAACATGGGTGTAGATCTGCGTGGTCGACAGATCGCTGTGACCAAGCAACATCTGCACCACGCGCAGGTCGGCGCCGTGGTTCAGAAGATGAGTCGCAAAAGCATGCCGCAGCGTGTGTGGCGAGAGCGGTTTGCTGATGCCTGCAGCGCGGGCATGGCGCTTGATGAGATTCCAGAACGCCTGTCGCGTCATGCGCGTCCCGCGCCGCGTGGGGAATAGAAAATCGGTCTGCTGCGAGCCGAGGATTTCGCCGCGTGCATCGGCCGCGAAGCGCTGCAGCCAATCGATGGCCTCGGCTCCCAAGGGCACCAAACGCTCGCGATTACCCTTGCCAGTGACCCGCAGTACGCCCTGATTGAGATTGACCTGAGCGTGCCGCAGATTGACGAGCTCGGAGACGCGCAGCCCCGTCGCGTATAGCACTTCGAGCATGGTGCGATCACGAAACCCCAAAGGCTTGGCGACGGGCGGCGCGGCGAGCAAAGTTTCCACGTCTTGTTCGCTCAATGATTTCGGTAGGGCGCGACCCGTACGCGGCATCGCCACTTCGGCCGTCGGGTCTTCCTGACGCGCGCCGTCACGAACTTGTTGACGAAAAAACCGGCGGAACGCCGCGAGCTGCCGCGCGGTCGATCGCGGTCTCGCGCCGGCGCTCACCCGCGCGGCAACATAATCGAGCAAGTGGGTACGGCTTGCTGCCGCAAGCGTGCCGCCACGGGTCTCGAGCCAATGCTGCAGCGCCAGCAAATCGGCTCGATAGGCGGCAAGGGTGTTGGCCGCAAGGCCGCGCTCCATCCAGATCACATCGAGAAAACGCAGCAGCGCGGGATCGGGCACCACGGAGGAAATCGGCGGATTGCGTTGACTTTCGCGCACGGCAAACACAAGGATACCGCGCCGCCAACTTTGCACCCACCTATGCTATCGCCCACCACCGCAACCGCCAACGCCCGCGAACCACCCGCTGCCCTACTGGCGCGCGTGATCTTTGGCAGCTATGCGTGGCTGGTGTTTATCGCGATCGCGTTCGCGCTGTTGCTGTTGCTGCTGGTGGTGCCCGGGATGGATCGACGTCGACACCTCGCAGGCGTCGCCTCGAGGCTCATTCTGCGCCTGACCTTTACGCGACTGGTCGTCACCGGCGCCGAGCACCTTCCCGCCGAACCATGCGTAGTCGCTGCCAATCACGCGAGTTACATCGACGCGATCGTCATTAAGGCGGTGCTACCCGAAAACTATGCGTATGTCGTCAAGCGCGAGATGGCCAACGTGCCACTCGCCGGGCTGCTGCTGCGCCGCATCGGCACAGAATTCGTCGAGCGCTTCAACCGTCACAAAGGCTCACTCGATGCACGCCGGGTACTGCGTACGGCGAGTGCCGGACAGTCACTGCTGTTCTTCCCCGAGGGCACCTTCGAGGGTGAGCCGGGGCTGCTGAAATTCCACAGCGGCGCCTTCAAAAGCGCGGCCTACGCACGTTGCCCGGTCGTGCCCTGCGTGATCCGCGGCACGCGCGCCATCCTGCAAAGCCCGAGATTCTTTCCCCGCCCAGGCCTCATCGAAGTGGAACTACTGCCGCCGATCCTGCCGCCCGCAGATCTGGAGTCGGAGGACGTGGCGCGGCAGCTGCGCGAGCAAACGCGGGCCGCGATCCTCGAGCGCCTAGGCGAACCCGACCGCGGCGGGGTTTTCGCATAAACTAACGGGATTTCCAGCTTGCTTTTGCCCGGGGCCCGCATGACCGATTCGATCGTCCTCCTCTCCGCCCGTCGCACGCCGATCGGCGCCTTCCAGGGGGTACTCGCCCCGGCCACCGCGCCGCAACTCGGCGCCGCAGCACTCGCCGCGGCCGTGCAAGCGGCGGGCGTTGCCGCCAGCGATATTCAGGAAGTGATCATGGGCTGCGTGCTGCCCGCCGGGCTCGGCCAAGCTCCGGCGCGCCAGGCTGCGCTGCGAGCGGGCATCCCGCGCTCGGTGCCGACCACCACGATCAACAAAATGTGCGGCTCGGGGATGAAGGCCATCATGATGGCGATCGATCAGCTGCGCGCGGGCGATGCCGAGATCATCGCTGCGGGCGGACTCGAGTCGATGAGCAACGCGCCGTATCTGCTGCCAAAGGCTCGCGTCGGCTATCGGATGGGTCACGGCGAAGTGCTCGATCACATGTTCACCGATGGACTGCAAAGCCCTTGGGATGGCCAGATGATGGGCGCGTTCGCCGAAAACACGGCGGGTCGCTACCACTTCTCGCGCGCCGATCAAGATGCCTTTGCGGCGCTCTCGGTGCGGCGCGCCTTGGCGGCCGTCGAAAACGGCGCGTTTGCCAACGAGCTCACGCCGGTCACGGTCAAAAGTCGCAAGGGCGAAACCGTGATCGATCGCGACGAAACGCCTTTCACCTGTGATCTCGCCAAGATTCCGCAACTGAAGCCAGCGTTCCGCAAAGACGGCACAGTCACCGCAGCGAGTTCCTCATCCATCTCGGACGGCGCCGCTGCAGCAATTCTCGCCACGGCAAAGTTTGCGTCGGCGCGCGGCCTCAAGCCGCTGGCGCGTGTCGTGGCCCAGGCGAGCTTCGCGCTGGAGCCGGAGTGGTTCACGGTCGCGCCCGTCGGTGCCATCCAAAAAGTTTTGCAACGCGCGGGCTGGCGTGCCGAAGACGTCGATCTCTTCGAGGTCAACGAGGCTTTCGCGGCAGTGGCCATGGCGGCGCAAAAAGACATCGGCATCGCCGCCGATAAACTCAACGTCAATGGCGGCGCCTGCGCGCTCGGTCATCCGATTGGCGCCACCGGCGCGCGCATCGTTGCCACGCTCGCCCATGCGCTCGCGCAACGCGGGTTGCGGCGCGGCGTCGCTGCGCTTTGCATCGGTGGCGGTGAAGCCACTGCCATCGCTATCGAGAGGGGTTGAAGATGTCCGAGCAGATTGAACGCGACGTCACGGAACATGACGTGCTCATCGTCGGTGGCGGCCCGGCGGGCCTCGCTTGCGCGGTGCGCCTCAAGCAACTGAACGCGGCTCTCACGGTTTGCGTGCTCGAGAAGGCCTCGGCGATCGGCGCGCAGGCACTCTCGGGTGCGGTGCTCGAGCCGGGTCCGCTCGATGCTCTGTTGCCAGGCTGGCGCGACCATCCGCCCGCCGTGTGTGTGCCCGCCAAGCGCGACGAATTCTCGCTGCTCACGCGCACGGGCCGCATCCGGCTGCCCGTGCCGCCGCAACAGCACAATGAGGGCAACTTCATCGTCTCGCTCGGCTTGCTCACGCCCATTCTCGCGGCCAAAGCCGAAGAGCTCGGCGTCGATGTTTTCCCGGGCTTTGCTGCGGCCAAACCGGTATTCAATGAGGATGGCAGCGTCGCCGGCGTGCAGATCGGCGACATGGGCATCGAAAAATCAGGCGAAGCTGGACCGAACTTTGCGCCAGGCCCCGAGGTGCGCGCCAAGATCACGGTGCTCGCCGAAGGCTGCCGCGGCAGCGTCAGCAAGCAGCTGATTGCGCGCTACCAACTCGATGCCGACTGCGATCCGCAAACCTACGGTCTCGGTTTCAAAGAATTGTGGCAATTGCCCGAAGGCCGAGTTGAGCCCGGCCTCATCCAGCACTCGGTGGGTTGGCCGCTCGACAACCGCACCTATGGCGGCAGCTTTCTTTATCACCTGAACAACAATCGCGTGTACGTCGGCTATGTGGTGGGTCTCGATTATCGCGACCCGCGACTGAAACCCTTCGAAGCCTTCCAGCAGTTCAAGCATCATCCGAGCATCCGTACCTTGCTCGAAGGCGGCGAGATCGTCGCCGCCGGCGCGCGCACGATTGCCGCAGGTGGCTGGCAATCGCTGCCGAAACTCGAGATGCCGGGTGCGATGCTGA
>VGUP01000082.1 GCA_016874175.1 Gammaproteobacteria bacterium
AGGGGGGCGTACCGCTTTACAAGCGGGCCCGCGCCGGCGAGGTGGTGGAGCGCCCGCCGCGCGCCATCCGCATCGAGAGCCTGGAACTCGTCGTGGCCAGCGCATTGGCGCTCTGCTGCCGCGTGGTGTGCGGCAAGGGCACTTACGTGCGGGTGCTGGCCGAGGACATTGCCCAGGCGCTCGGTACGGTAGGTCACGTTACCCGCCTGCGACGCGAGAGCGTACGACCCTTCGATCCGGCGCGTTTGGTGAACCTCGAGACGCTCAAGGCCCGCGCCACGGGCGAAGGCGCAGAGCGCGACCACCTGCCGCTGGTGTCGATGGACGAGGCCGTAGGGCATCTGCCGCTCGTCTGCCTGGGCGCTGAAGCCGCCCGCAAACTGGGGCAGGGCCAGGTCGTCGAGGCCGTTGAAGCGCTGCGGCTACCGTTGCAGGCAACCGTCCGGATGCGCGACCCGGCGGGTGTTTTTCTCGGTTTGGGAAAGGTCGCCGCCCCGGGTCGGATAGCGCCGAAACGACTTGTGGCCCAAAAAGTCAGCGAGTACAATTCGCGCCTTTTAACGCGACCGTAACTACCAAGATTTAAAAGGGTTTTTCAGAATGCCTCTCACGACAGTGAAAAAGGGCGGAGTCATGGCCCAGTTCCGCCGGGGTCCCAAGGACACGGGGTCTCCAGAAGTTCAGATTGCGCTCCTCTCCGAGCGTATCGCAGGCCTCGGACAACACTTTTCGGCCCATTCGTCGGATCACTCCTCCCGACGCGGTCTCGTGAAGCTCGTCAACCAGCGCCGCAAGCTCCTCGATTACCTCAAGGCTCGTCAGCCGCAGAAGTATCAGGACGTCGTCGAGCGCCTCGGGCTGCGCCGCTAAGCCAGCCCGCCGCAAAGGCCGCGCCTCTCTAGTCGGAGCGCGGCCTTTTCGCTTCAGGTCGTTTTTTCACGAGGTTTTAAAGTGCCCGCATTCAAGAAAACATTTCAGTACGGCCCCCACACCATGACGCTTGAGACGGGCGAGATGGCGCGGCAGGCTGGCGCCGCCGTCGTCGCCTCGCTCGGTGACACGGTGGTGCTGTGTACCGCCGTCGCCGCCAAGCAGGCGGCCCCGGGGCGCGATTTCTTCCCGCTGACGGTCAACTATCAAGAGAAGTTCTACGCCGCGGGTCGTATCCCCGGCGGCTTCTTTAAGCGCGAAGGTCGTCCGACCGAAAAAGAGACGCTCACGTCGCGTCTGATCGATCGCCCGATTCGTCCGCTCTTTCCGGACGGGTTCTACAACGAAGTGCAAGTGGTCGCGACCGTGATGTCGCTCGACCCCGAGATGGACGCCGATATCCCGGCGATGATCGGTTCGTCGGCGGCCCTTGCGCTGTCAGGCGTGCCGTTCAACGGGCCGATTGCCGCGGCTCGCGTCGGCTACAAGGACGGGCAGTACCTGCTCAACCCCACCGCCAAGCAGCTCAAAGATTCCGATCTGCACCTCGTGATCGCCGGTACCAAGGACGGCGTGATGATGGTCGAGTCCGAGGCGAGCTGCCTCTCCGAAGAAGTCATGCTGGGATCGGTGGTCTTTGGCCACGACCAGATGCAGACTGCGATCAAGGCGATCAACGAACTCGTCGCCGAATGCGGCAAGCCGCGTTGGGAGTGGGCAGCGGATGCTTCCGCGGCCGAAGTCGAAGCGGCGGTGCGCGCTGCAGCCCACGATTCGCTCGCTGAAGCCTATCGCATCACCGAAAAGCAGACGCGTTATGCGCGCGTCGGCGAAATCAAGAAAACCGTCACGGCTGCGCTCGCCGGTGGCGATGCGCCGAAGTTCAGCGCCGATCAGGTGGATGATCAGCTGTTCCGTCTCGAAAGCCGCATCGTTCGCGATCGTATTTTGAACGGCGAGCCGCGCATCGACGGTCGCGATGCCTTCACCGTTCGCCCGATCACCATCAAAGTCGGCGTGCTGCCGCGTACCCATGGCTCTGCGCTTTTCACGCGCGGCGAAACCCAGGCGCTCGTGGTGACGACGCTCGGTACCGGTCGCGACTCGCAAATCATTGACGCGCTCGAGGGCGAATACCGCGAGCCGTTCATGCTGCACTACAACTTCCCGCCGTTCTCGGTGGGCGAGACCGGCATGATGTCCGGTCCGAAGCGGCGCGAGATCGGTCACGGCAATCTGGCGCGTCGCGGCGTCGCGGCCGTCATGCCCGACATGGAGAAATTCCCCTATGTCGTGCGCGTGGTGTCCGAGATCCTCGAATCGAATGGCTCGTCGTCCATGGCTTCGGTCTGTGGCGCTTCGCTGTCGATGATGGATGCGGGCGTACCCTTGAAAGCGCCGGTCGCCGGCGTCGCCATGGGTCTCGTGCTCGAAGGTGGACGCTTCAAGGTCCTCACCGACATCCTCGGTGACGAAGACCATCTCGGCGATATGGATTTCAAGGTCGCTGGCACCAAAGATGGCGTCACGACGCTGCAGATGGACATCAAGGTCGAGGGCATCACGCCCGAGATCATGAAGGTCGCCCTCGAGCAGGCGAAAGCGGGCCGTTTGCATATTCTCGGCGAGATGAGCAAGGTCATCACTTCGCCGCGTGAAAAGATGTCGGAGTGGGCCCCGTCGATCATCACCCTCAAGATCGACCCAGAAAAAATCCGCGACGTCATCGGCAAGGGTGGTGCGGTCATTCGGCAGATCACCGAAGAAACCGGCACCACGATCGACATCGAGAACGATGGTACGGTCAAGATCGCCTCGGTCAACGGCACTGCGGGCCGCGAGGCGCAGCGTCGTATCGAGCTCATCACCGCCGATGTGGAAGTTGGTCGGGTCTATGAGGGTCGCGTCGCGCGTCTCATGGACTTTGGTGCCTTCGTCACCATCCTGCCGGGCCGCGATGGTCTCGTGCACATTTCGCAGATCTCCAACGAGCGTGTCGAGCGTGTCTCCGACAAGCTCAAAGAAGGCGATGTGGTGATGGTGAAGGTGCTCGAAGTCGATCGTCAGGGGCGTGTGCGCCTGTCGATGAAGGACGTCGAGCCGCGCTAAGACACCGCCACGGTGCCCGCAAATCTCGCGGGTTCCCAGCGAAGGCGAGCCCAATCCAAAATCGCCGCCACCGAGACAAACGCGGTAGGCGGCGATTTTTGTTTTAGCCAGTCGAGAACTTGCCGCAGTTGTTGCACGGCAAGTTGCGGGTCGATGGCTGCCGCGTGCCGCGACTTGGCGAGCTTGCTGCCGTCGGTTTCGACCACGAGCGGTAAGTGCAGATAAGTCGGTGTGGGCAGACCAAGAGCCTGCTGCAGCGCGAGTTGCCAACGTGTGCTCGCCAACAAATCCGCACCCCGAACCACATCGGTGATGCCCTGAACGGCATCGTCGATTACACAGGCTAGTTGATAGGCGTGTAAGCCATCGCGGCGGCGTACCACGACATCGCGCTGAATTTTTGGCTCGAAGGCAATGCTGCCGAGGCTGCGGTCGGTGACCGCGCAGCGTGCGAGGCCCGTGAGATCTGCCCGCAGCGCTGAACTCTGCGGGTCGCAGCGCCGGTCTCGACAGTCGCGCACGCAACAGGGATCTTCTTCACCCGCAAGATCGCGACGCGTGCAGTCACAAAAAAATAGCGGCACTCGTTCGCGAAGGGCGGTGACAGCGTGCTGGTAGCGAGCGGTGCGCTCGCTTTGATGTGAAAGTGGCAGCGAGGAAGTCAGCCCGCAGGCAAGCAACGAATGTCGGATCGCAACTTCGTGATCGGCGCGACAGCGGGGCTGATCGAGATCATCGATGCGCAGGAGCCAGTCGCCGCGTTGTTGGGCATCCAGCCAACTGGCAACGGCCGTCAGCAGGGAACCAAGATGCAGCGGCCCCGACGGCGTCGGCGCGAATCGGCCGCGGCGGGGATTACTCAGCGGTAGCGATCGTCGCGATCGCCGTACTGCTTCTCGCGGCGCTCGCGACGCTCCTGCGCCTCGAGACTGAGCGTGGCGACGGGGCGCGCCTCGAGCCGCTTGATGCCGATCTCTTCACCGGTCTCGAGACAGTAGCCGTAGCTGCCATCTTCGATGCGCTCCAGTGCTTCTTCGATCTTGCGGATGAGTTTGCGCTCACGATCCCGCGTGCGCAGTTCGAGGCTGAATTCCTCCTCCTGCGTGGCGCGATCATTGGGATCCGGGAAATTCGCCGCTTCGTCCTTCATGTGCGACACCGTACGGTCGACTTCGCGCATGAGATCGCGTTTCCAGGTTTGCAAGATCATGCGGAAGTGATCGAGCTGGGCGCGGCTCATGTACTGCTCGCCGCGCTTGGCGATGTAGGGCTGGACGTTGCGCGGCCCGGCGAGCAGGTTGTGATCTTCGCCGTCTTCGCCATCGCTCGGCGGCGCGATCGGCCGCGGGTTGCGCTGCACGAAGGTGGCGACGACCTCGGGTTCCTTGCGCGGTCCGGTCTTGGGCTCCGGTGATTTGGCCGACGCAGACGGCTTGCTGACGGTGGCCTGGGAGGCGGCCGCGGCAGCTTTGCTTGGCGTCGCGACGTCCGCGACCTTCTTTGCGACAGGCTTTTTAGCGGCTGCTGCGGGCTGTTGGGACGTTTCGAGCTTTTTGGCGGAAGTGGCTGTTTTGGTCACGGTTTTCTTGGCGACAGGCTTGACTGTCGACTTGGTTGTCGGCGCCTTCTTGGCAGCAGGCTTGACTGCAGGCTTGCTGGTTTTGACAGGCTTCGTGGCAGTTTTTTTGGCCGTCATCAGACGCTCCTTTTTCAGAAGGTGCTCTGCGGGACGCGCGAGAATACCGGCAAAAACCCGTGCAGGGAAGTGCGTGTCGCTCAGGGCAAGTTGATGGTCGGTTCCGGGGTCCAGTTGGCTTGCCGGCGAGTGGCCACAATCGTTGTGTAGATGCCACCGCGCACGTTGAACGCGGCGGTTAGCTTCATGTAACGCGGAGTTGTCACTGCGGCGAGCGCATCGGCGATCTCGTTGGTCACGGCTTCATGAAAAGCGCCCCGATCGCGGAACGACCAGATATACGACTTGAGTGATTTGAGTTCGACGCAGCGCGCGTCCGGCACGTACTCGAGTTGCAGCGTGGCGAAATCGGGCTGCCCCGTCTTCGGACACAGGCAGGTGAATTCGGGGATCGACATGCGAATGGTGTAGTCGATCCCCGGCTGCGGGTTGGGGAAGGTCTCGAGTTGCGTAGAAGGGTGCGATGGCATGGTGTGAGTGGCAAGGATGGTGTGAGTGGGAAGGCGATTGATGGAAGATTAATTTACACTACGCGCCCATTCGGCGGGCTCTCGCCGAGGAGATTTTTCACACGATGCGTTTGACCAAGATCAAGCTGGCGGGATTTAAATCCTTCGTGGATCCGACCAGCGTCACTTTCCCGAGTAACCTCACCGGCGTCGTCGGCCCGAACGGCTGCGGCAAGTCCAATGTGATCGACGCAGTGCGCTGGGTGATGGGCGAACTGTCTGCCAAACACCTGCGTGGCGACTCCATGGCCGATGTGGTGTTCAACGGTTCGAGTGCGCGCAAGCCTGTGGGCAAGGCCTCGGTCGAACTGGTGTTCGACAATTCCGACGGCAAGATCGGCGGCGCGTACGCGGCCTTCAACGAAGTGTCGCTGCGCCGCGAAGTCAGTCGCGATGGTACGAGTGCGTATTACATCAACGGTGCGCGCTGCCGTCGCAAGGATATCACGCAACTCTTTCTCGGCACGGGTCTCGGTTCGCGTAGCTACGCGATCATCGAGCAGGGCATGATCTCGCGGGTCATCGAGGCCAAGGCCGATGACATGCGGGCGTTCGTCGAAGAAGCTGCCGGTATCTCCAAATACAAAGAGCGGCGCAAAGAAACCGAGTCGCGCATCGCCGATACGCGCGAAAATCTTGAGCGCTTGCAAGATCTGCGCGATGAAATCGACAAGCAGATCCGCCACCTGCAGCGGCAGGCCACGGCCGCGCGGCGCTACCAGGAGCTAAAGCAACGCGAGCGTCGCTTGACTGCGGAGCTCTTGGCGCTGCGCTTGCGCGATCTCGACAGTGGCGCAGAGGTGCAGGATTCGGCGGTGCGCGAGAAAGAGCTCGCCATGCAGGCGGCACTGGCCGACTTGCGCTCGACCGAGGCGACGATCGAAACCCAGCGTGCTTTTCATGCCGAGCAGAACGATGCCGTATCGCAAGTGCAGGCGCGCTACTACGGTGTCGTTGCTGATATTTCGCGTACCGAGCAACAGATCCAGTTTGTACGCGAGACACGCGAAACCAAACGACGCGATCTCGCGCAGTCACGCAACACGCTCGAAGCGCTGGCGGTGCAGATCACTCGTGATGAGCAGGAGTTGGTCACGATTCGCGATGAGCTGGCGCGCCTTGCGCCCGAGATCGAGCGCGCGCGTCATGCGGAGAGCGATGCCGCGAGTCATCTCGAGTCCGCCGAGCACGCACAGGCTGAATGGCAGCGCCAGTGGGAGAGCTTCAATCAGGAGCTCGGGACTGCAAACCAGACCGTGCAGGTCGAGCGCGCGCGTATCGAGCAGCTGGAGAATCAGCTGCGTCGATTGCGTTCGCAGCGCGATCGTCTCGATGTCGAGCGCGATGTCTTGCTGCAGCAGGAAGTGCAAGGACAGCTCTTCGAGCTCGGCGAGCGTGAATCGCAAGCCCGAACCACGGCCGATGGTTTGTCGCAAAACCTGGCGACCGCGCTCGCCGAAGTTCAGCGGTTGCGGGCCTCGCAACTGTCTTTCGAAGAACAGCTCGAGGCGGCGCGCAGTCATCGTGAGCGGGTTCGCGCCGAAGTCATGTCGGTCGAGGCGCTGCAGCGAGCGGCACTCGGTCAGGCCGATGCCCGCGCCAACGAATGGTTGCACAGCGCAGGACTCGCCGATCGCCAACGCGTTGCCGAGACGCTGACGGTCGACTCAGGCTACGAGCGCGCCGTTGAAACCGTGCTCGGTGATTACCTGGAGGCCGTTTGTGTCGGCGAGCTCGATGGGCTCATCGATGCGCTCGCTCAGGCCGAAGGCGCGCAGTTCGCGATCTTTGAGGGCTCGGGCACAGCGCAAGCGGGTGCGGCTGGGCGTCTGTCGTCAAAAGTTCAGGGCCCTGCCGCGGTGCTCGAAGTTCTCGAGTCCGTGCGCGTAGTCGGTAGTCTTGGCGAAGCGCTGCAGAGCCGTCGTTCACTCGGCCGCGGCGAATCGGTCATCACGCCTTCGGGAGAGTGGGTCGGGCGCGGTTGGCTGCGGGTCGCCCGCGGCGGTGATCCGCACGCCGGCGTGCTCGAGCGTGAGCAACGCCTCAAAGCCTTGCGCGGCGGCGGCGCTGCGGCGGATCATCGCGTCCGCGAACTCGAATCTTCGCTGCAGGCCGCGCGTACGGCGCTTGGCGTGGCCGAGGTCGCGCTCGATACCGTGCAGGGTCGCACCCAGCAGGCGCATCGCGAACACGCCGATCTGCTCGGTCAGCTCGAGGCCTCGCGTGCCCGCGTGCAGGAGTCGACCTTGCGGCGTCAGCGTCTCGAGGAGGAATCCACCGAGGTTACTCGCGAGATGGGCGCAACCGAAGAGACCTTGGCGCGGGCGCGCGCTGAGCTTGAGTGCGGGCTCATTCGTCTCAATGAATTGGACGCGCGACGCCCGGAGCTCGACGCCTCACGCGAACTCGCACGCGATACGCTCGTGCAGGCGCGTGCGGCCGCGCAGGGCGCACAGCTTGCGGCGCGTGACTTGCTGGTGCGCGCCGAGGGGCGACGCACGGCCGCCGGATCCATGGAAACCGGCATCGCCCGCGCCGTCGAACAACGCGTGCAACTGTTTGCTCGTGTCAGCGAACTCGAGTCCGAACTTGCGGGTGGCGAGGGACCGATCCTCGAGCTCGAAGGCGTGCTCGAGGGCTTGTTGTCGCGACGTCTGGAAGTCGAGACCGATCTGTCGCAGGCGCGTCGCGTGCTCGAGGAAGCCGATGCCGAACTGCGCTCGCTCGATGAGCAGCGCCAGACGGCCGAGCGGCGCGTCAACGATGCGCGCGAGGCCATGGAGGCTGCGCGGCTTGCAGCGCAAGAGACGCGGGTTCGTCGCGAGTCGATTGCCGAGCAGTTCGCCGCGACCCAATTCGATATCGAAGAAATCCGCGCCGGGCTTGCGCCGGAATCCGAAGTGGCTGATTGGGAAACCCAGCTCGCCGATACGCGCACCGATATCGAGAAGTTGGGGCAGGTCAATCTTGCCGCGATCGACGAGCTCAAAGAAAACGGTGAGCGCAAGGAATATCTCGACCGACAATTCACCGATCTGACGTCGGCGCTGGCGACGCTCGAAGACGCCATGCACAAGATCGATCGCGAGACGCGTACGCGCTTCGACGACACCTTCAACAAGATCAACGCCGGACTGCAGGAGAAATTCCCGCGGCTCTTCGGCGGCGGTCACGCGTATCTCGAGCTTTCCGGTGAGGATCCGCTGACTGCCGGGGTGGCAATCATGGCGCGCCCACCCGGCAAGCGAAACGTCACCATCTCGCAGCTCTCAGGCGGTGAAAAGGCGCTGACCGCCGTGGCGCTCGTGTTCTCGATCTTCGATCTGAACCCGGCGTCGTTCTGTTTGCTGGACGAAGTCGACGCGCCGCTCGATGAAAACAACGTCGGGCGGTTCTGCGACATCGTTCGCGAGATGGCCAATCGAATCCAGTTCATTTTCATCACCCACAACAAGGTGACGATGGAGCTTGCGTCGCAGTTGCTCGGTGTGACGATGAACGAACCCGGCGTTTCGCGCCTGGTGGCGGTCGATGTGGATGAGGCGGTTCGGCTTGCTGCTACCTGAGTGGCGCGGTGCGGCAAGCGTGCGGTTTCGTGTTGACGGAGGCGTGCTGAAACAATGGCAGATGTGCTGAATTCCTTGACGGGCGATTTGCGAGTGGCGTTGCTCGTGCTCGGAGGGGTGCTGCTGCTGATGATCGTGCTGTGGGAAATCCTGCAGCGCGGACGGGCGGCGCGCGCCGATGCCAACCGTCTTCGCGGGCCGCTCGGGCAGGCGGCGGATGCGGACGACGAGGCCTTGTCGAGGGCCGATCCTTTAACCCGTAACGACCGTGCTGATCGAGGCGAATCGTTCGCGGCAACGCGAACCAAGCCCACGCTGACGCTGCCAGAGATGTCGGCGACACGCGATCGCCTCGTCGAGCCCAGGCTGGTCGACCTCGATACGGCCCGCGTCGAACCGGGTCTGGGGACCGATATCCCGGTCATGGAAGGCGCGCCCGCGGGCAGTGAGCAGTTTGCCGCCGCTGCAGAGGACGTGGCGCCGGTCTCAACTGTGTCCGTAGCAGGTGCGCCCGCAGCAACAGCGTCCGCAGCGGTAGTCCTCGGCGAAGACCAGCGCGTGATCGTGGCACTGCGCGTGGTCGCGCGCGGCGGCGAGCGCTTCAGCGGCGCGAGCCTGCGGCAGGCCTTGCTGGGCGAGGGCTTCGTGCATGGCGATATGTCGATCTTTCATCGCCAGCTTGCTGATGGCCGCACCTTGATGAGCGCGGCGAGTCTCACCAAGCCCGGGAACTTTGATCTCGCGACCATCGACTCGACGCGATTCCTTGGGATCAATTTGTTCGCGGTGTTGCCGGGGCCCATGCCCGGTCGCGAAACGGTCGACAAGTTGCTGCTGGCCGGTCACACGCTCGCCCAGCGCCTGCGGGGCGATCTACTCGATTCACAGGGGCAGCCGCTGACCGAGACGCGCCTCGCGGAAATGCGGCGCGAGGCGGCCGCTGCGGCGAACTGAGACCGTGAGTCCTTTGCGCCCATGAGCGAGCCGGTCGCATGAGCGCGGGATCATCGGCCGAGGCCTGGCGACGCCGCGCTGCGCAATTGCGGCGCGATATCGAATATCACAATTATCGCTACTACATCCTCGACGATCCGCAGATCCCGGACGCCGAATGGGATCGGTTGTTGCAAGAGCTGCGCGCGCTCGAGGCTGCGCATCCTGAACTGGTCACGGCCGATTCGCCGACGCAGCGCGTGGGAGCGGCGCCGCTCGACGAGTTTGCCGAGGTGCGGCACCGTGTACCGATGTTGTCGCTCGACAACGCGTTCACCGACGAGGATGTGCACGCTTTTGACCGCCGAGTTTGCGAGCGCCTCGGCACGAGCGACGAGATCGAATATTCCGCCGAGCCGAAACTCGATGGACTCGCGATTTCTGTGACCTACGAGAACGGCGTCTTCGTCCGGGCGGCAACGCGTGGCGATGGGGCGAGCGGTGAGGATGTCACCGCCAACGTGCGCACGATTCGTTCCTTGCCGCTGCACTTGCTAGGCAAGGCGCCACCGTTGTTCGAAGCGCGTGGCGAAGTATTCATGCCGGTGTCGGGCTTTGAGCGTCTGAACGCCGAAGCCGTCAAGCGCGGCGAGAAAATCTTTGCCAATCCGCGGAACGCGGCGGCCGGAAGCTTGCGCCAACTCGATCCGCGCATCACGGCGCAGCGGCCGCTGGATATTTTCTTTTACACGGTCGGCGCCATCGAGGGTCTCGAGCTGCCAGCCTTGCACAGTCAGACCCTCGAGCTGTTACGCGACTATGGCCTGCGGGTGTCGCCCGAGATCAAGCGCGTACGCGGCGCCGCGGGTTGTCTCGAGTATTACGCTGAGATCGGTCGCCGGCGCGCCTCGCTGGCGTATCAGATCGACGGT
>VGUP01000083.1 GCA_016874175.1 Gammaproteobacteria bacterium
GGCAACTGGAGGAACTGCGTGCGGCAAACGTCGTTGATGCCGGCGCGCTCGGATTCGTCGAAGTTTTGGAGGGTATGCGCCGCTTTCTCCACACCGGTGAACTCGGCAAGGTCGTTACCCCGGTTCACTCCGGCGATGAGTCGATGGAAGGAACCGCCCCACCTGCCGCTGATCAGGATTATCGTTTTTGCACCGAGTGTCTGATCAACGCCTCCGTCGAGCAGGAAATCGACCTACGACACCTGCGCGAAACACTCTCCACGATCGGTGCCAGCCTCGTGGTCAGTGGCAGCAAGCGCAAGGCCAAGATTCATGTGCACGTCGACGATCCGGAGCAAGTCTTCCGCATTGCCGAAAACTTTGGTGTCGTCAGTGGTCAAAAAGCGGACGACATGCGCATGCAGCAAAGCGCGGCGCATCACCGCAAGACGCAACGCCTCGCGGTGGTCACGGATTCGGGGGCGGATATTCCCGAGGAATTCATCGAGCGACTCGGGATACATGTGGTTCCCGTGCGCATCCACTTCGCCCACCATTCCTACCTCGACAAGGTGAGCATGACGCCCACCGAGTTCTACCGTGAACTCGTGAACAATCCGGCACACCCCAAGACCTCGCAACCGCCGCCGGGCGACTTCCGCCGCATGTTCGAATTTTTGGCTTCGCATTACGATGCCGTGGTCTCCGTAAATCTGACCTCGCGGCACAGCGGAACCTGGGACGCCGCCAACAAGGCGGCACAAAGGGTCGGCGCGGAGGGTAAGCCGGTCGCTGCGATCGACAGTCGCAACGCCTCGGTCGGTCAGGGACTGATCACGGTGGCCGCTGCAGAGGCGGCTCTCGCCGGCGCCAGTTCGCAGGATGTCACGGCGGCCATCCATGCAGCTGCCGAACGTACCCAAACGTTCGCGCTACTCGGCAGCATCGATTTTGCAGTGCGCGGGGGTCGCGTGCCGGCGATCATCGGCAAGGTGGCGCGTCTGCTGTCGTTCAACGTCATCCTACGCACTTATCCGGATGGCCGAATTCGCGCCGGTGGCGGCCTGATGCGCGCACATCGCCTGCGCAGTCGATTCGCACGGTTCGTGACTCGCCGCTGTCGTTTCGATGCAAGCCGTGAATCGCTGCGGATCTTCGTCGGGCATGGCGGCAAGATCGAAGAAGGTCGACTGCTGACGCAGGAGCTGGAACAAAGATTTCCGGCAGGCAGCGTGGAATTTTGTGCGCTCACCGACATGGGCCCCGCCATCGGGGTACATGGCGGACCGGGGACGCTGATCGTCGCCGTACACCGCAAGCCCAAGATTTAGCCGAGCGCGGCAATCACCTCGGACGGCGCCTGCACGAGTTCGACCAGCACGCCTTCGCCAGCGATCGGAAATTCTTCGTTCGCCTTCGGGTGCAGGAAACAAATGTCGTAACCCGCGGCGCCTTTGCGAACGCCACCCGGCGCAAAGCGCACACCGCGCGAGGTCAACCATTCGACCGCTTTTGGCAGATCGTCGATCCACAGCCCGATATGATTGAGCGGCGTGGCATGAACCGCAGGTTTTTTCTCGGGGTCCAGTGGTTGCATGAGATCGACCTCGACGCGCGTCGCACCATGACCCATGGCGCAAATATCCTCATCGATATTCTCACGCTCGCTGACGAAGTTGCCGGTAACTTCGAGGCCCAGCATGTCAACCCAGAGTTTGCGCAGGCGCTGCTTGTCGGGGCCACCGATCGCCACCTGCTGTATGCCCAGCACGCGGAACGGTCTTTTTGTTGCAAATTCGCTCATTGGAATTTGATGATCAACTGATCGACGGCAAGACTGTCGCCTTTCGCAGCCAGCACCTCGGAGACCACGCAGTCCTGGGTGGCAAAGAGAATGTTTTCCATCTTCATGGCTTCGATCGCGGCGAGCCGCTCGCCGGCGCGCACTGTCTGCCCGGGTTGTACCGAAATATCGACCAACAGCCCGGGCATCGGCGAGAGCAGAACCTTCGACAGATCGGGCGGCGCCTTGAAGGGCATCAGTGCCTCAAGCTGCGCCTGACGAGGCGAGAATACTTTGGCAAACAAACTCGAACCGTTGTGCGAAATCCGATAGCCGAGCCCGATGCGTTCGATTTGCGCGCAGAATGGTTTGCCGTCGAAGTGACCGTGCACGGCGATGTCGCGCAGGTTGTCTTCGAACGAAACCTCATGAGTACGGCCGCCGATGCCTACATGCAACATCGAACCGATCGGCCGTACGGTAACCGGGATCTCGTCGCGACCTTCATGATCGTCGCGTAACACGATCACGAAGTCCTCGCGAATACGAACCTCGCGGTGCCGCAGCTGTCCGGTGAGACGGGCTGCGCGTTCGCGCGAGCGACGGTGGAAGACTGCTGCCAAAGAAAGCAGAAATCCCGGTTCCTCATGCGGTACGGCTGCAGCCGAAAAACCTTTCGGATATTGCTCGGCGATGAAGCCGGTATTGAAGTCGCCGGCGACGAAACGCGGATGGGCGAGCAAGGCCGCCTGAAACGGGATATTGCTGGAGATGCCGCGAATCACGAAGCCATTCAAGGCTTCGCGCATGCGCGCGATCGCTTCATTCCGATCAGCCCCATACGTGATGAGCTTGGCGATCATCGAGTCGTAGAACATCGGGATCTCGCCGCCCTCGTAAACGCCGGTATCGACCCGAACACCGCCCTCGGCGGGAACGGGCTGCGAGGCTTCCATGGTCGGCATCGGCGGTCGATATTTGACCAATCTGCCGGTCGAAGGTAGGAAGTTGCGAAATGGATCTTCGGCGTTGATACGGCACTCGATCGCCCAGCCTTTACGCTGGATATCGCTCTGACCAAAAGCGAGTCGCTCCCCCGCCGCAACCCGAATCATCTGCTCGACCAGATCGAGTCCGGTGATGCACTCCGTGACCGGATGCTCCACTTGCAAACGAGTATTCATCTCGAGGAAATAAAAGCTGCGATCTTTGCCGACCACGAACTCGACCGTGCCTGCGCTTTGATAGTCGACGGCCTTAGCGAGAGCGACCGCCTGCTCGCCCATAGCCTTGCGCGTCTTATCATCGAGGAAAGGGCTGGGTGCCTCCTCGATCACTTTCTGGTGACGACGTTGAATCGAGCACTCACGCTCCCAAAGATATACGCAGTTGCCATGACCATCGCCGAGCACCTGAATCTCGATGTGGCGCGGCTCTTCGACGAATTTCTCGATGAACACGCGATCGTCACCGAAGCTGTTGCGCGCCTCGTTGCGACATGACGCGAAGCCCTCGTGCGCGTCCTTGTCGTTCCAGGCGACGCGCAGGCCTTTGCCGCCGCCACCGGCGCTCGCCTTGATCATCACGGGATAGCCGATGTCGCGGGCGATCTCGACGGCACGCTCCGGCGACTCGATCGGTTTGTTCCAGCCCGGGATGGTGTTCACCTTCGCCTTGGCGGCCAGCTCTTTGGAGGCGATCTTGTCGCCCATGGCCGCGATCGACTTGTGCTTCGGGCCGATGAAGATGATGCCCGCCTCCTCCACGCGCCGCGAAAACTCGGCGTTTTCGGAAAGAAAACCGTAGCCCGGATGCACGGCCTCGGCACCCGTCTTTTTGCAGGCTTCGATGATGCGATCCGCGACGAGGTAAGACTCGCGCGACGGTGTTGGCCCGATCAACACTGCCTCGTCCGCAAGCTCGACATGGCGTGCGTCTTTGTCGGCTTCCGAATGGACGGCTACCGTCTTGATGCCCATGCGTTGCGCGGTCTTGATGACGCGGCAGGCGATTTCGCCACGATTGGCGATGAGTATTTTTTTGAACATGATTCTTCAAACTCCGTGGCGCGCGCTCAAAGGGGGATGTTGCCGTGCTTGCGCCACGGTTCCTCGATTTTCTTGTCGCGCAACACCGTCAGCGCCCGACAAATTCTTCGGCGGGTGCCGTGCGGCATGATGACGTCGTCGATGTAGCCGCGGGCACCGGCAATGAAGGGATTGGCAAACTTCTGGCGATACTCGGCTTCTCTCGCCGCAAGTTTGGCAGGGTCAGACTTCTCTTCACGGAAAATGATCTCGACCGCACCCTTTGCACCCATGACGGCGATTTCGGCATTCGGCCAGGCGAAGTTGATGTCGCCGCGCAGATGCTTCGAGGCCATGACGTCGTAGGCACCGCCATAGGCTTTGCGAGTGATGACGGTGATTTTTGGCACCGTGCACTCGGCGTAGGCATAGAGCAACTTGGCGCCATGTTTGATAATGCCGCCATATTCCTGCGAGGTGCCCGGCATGAAGCCCGGCACATCGACGAAGGTCGCGACTGCAATGCTGAACGCATCACAAAAACGCACGAAGCGCGCCGCCTTGATGCTGCTCTTGATATCAAGGCAACCCGCCAGCACCAGCGGCTGGTTGGCAACGATGCCCACCACCTGACCATCCAGCCGTGCAAAGCCGATGATGATGTTCTTCGCGTAGTCCGGCTGCAGCTCGAAGAATTCACCGTCGTCGACGACCTTGCTTATCAGCTCTTTCATGTCGTACGGCTTGTTCGGGTTGTCGGGGACCAGCGTGTCGAGCGAGTAATCGTCGCGATCAGGCGGATCGAAGGCCTCGCGCATCGGCGGCTTCTGCCGGTTGTTCGCGGGCAGATAGTTGAAGAAGCGGCGCAGCATCAACAGTGCCTCGACGTCATTGTCGAACGCGAGATCGGCAACACCGCTGCGCGTGGTGTGCGTGACGGCGCCGCCGAGGTCCTCAGCTGTCACCTCCTCGTGCGTCACGGTCTTCACCACCTCAGGTCCGGTGACGAACATGTAGGAACTGTCCTTCACCATGAAAATGAAATCGGTGAGCGCCGGGCTATAGACGGCACCACCTGCCGAAGGACCCATGATCAGACTGATCTGCGGCACCACACCCGAGGCCGTCACGTTGCGCTGGAACACCTCGGCGTAGCCACCTAGCGAGGCGACGCCCTCCTGAATGCGCGCGCCACCGGAATCGTTGATACCGATCACCGGCGCACCGACCTTCATGGCAGTGTCCATGACCTTGCAGATTTTTTGCGCATGCGCTTCGGACAGCGAGCCGCCGAACACCGTGAAATCCTGACTGAATACGAAGACGAGGCGGCCGTTGATGAAGCCGCAGCCCGTCACCACGCCATCGCCCGGAATTTTTTGATCTTGCATGCCGAAGTCGCTGCAGCGATGCTCGACAAACATGTCCCATTCCTCGAACGTGCCTTCATCGAGCAACAGTTCGACACGCTCACGCGCCGTCAGCTTGCCCTTGGCATGTTGCGCGGCGACGCGCTTCTCGCCGCCACCCTGTCGCGCCTGTGCGCGCTTCTTCTCGAGCTGATGAATGATGTCGTACATGGCAAGCTTTCCTGTGAGTACAAATCGGTCAGTGGGCTTCGAAGAGATCAAGCAATCGGCGTGCAGCAGATGAAGGCGCAACCCGACCTTGGCTTACATCATCGAGTGCCTTGGGCAACGCGGCACGCACGGCCGCACTGTCACGAAAATCCGCAACCAGTCGCGCGTGCACCTGATCCCACATCCAGGTGAGCGCCTGCTGGCGTCGACGTTCAGAGAATTCCCCGCTTTGCTCGCGCAGACACCTGAAATCGGTGGCATGCGACCAGAAGGCTTCGAGCCCGAGCGACTTGAGCGCGCTACCGCGCATCACGCGGGTTTGCCAACGTTCTTCGTCATGGCTACCCGGCGCCCCGGTGAAGCGCGGCACGCGCAAGGCCGAAGTGATCTGCGCCTCGGCGCGCGTCGCCGCGTCGGGGTCGAGATCGGCTTTATTGATGACGATGAGATCGGCGAGTTCCATGATGCCTTTCTTCATCGCTTGCAGATCGTCACCGGCGTTCGGCAACTGCAACAGCACGAACATATCGGTCATGCCCGCAACCGTGGTCTCGGACTGACCGACACCGACTGTCTCGACGATCACCACGTCGTATCCGGCCGCTTCACAGACCAGCATCGCTTCGCGGGTTTTTTCGGCGACGCCACCAAGCGTGCCCGACGCAGGGCTAGGTCGAATATAGGCGTTTTCCTCGACCGAAAGACGCTCCATGCGCGTCTTGTCACCGAGGATCGAGCCGCCCGAAACCCCTGACGAAGGATCGACCGCAAGCACGGCAACCTTGTGGCCCTGCGCCAACAAAAACATGCCGAGCACTTCGATGAAGGTCGACTTGCCGACGCCGGGCACACCCGAGATACCGAGACGCAGCGCTTTGCCGGTGAAGGGCAGCAAAGCATCGAGCAAAACATCGGCGCGCTTACGATGGTCGCTGCGCGTCGATTCGAGCAAGGTGATCGCCTTGGCGAGCGCACGCCGATCACAGGCACGCACGCCTTCGATCAAGCGAGCATCGTCCTGCTCAGGCAAGGTCACAGGCACGCTTGATATTGTTGAGCACGTCGCGCGCGCTGTCGGGAATCGGCGTGCCGGGTCCGTAGATGCCTTTGACGCCAGCGTCGTACAAGAACTGGTAGTCCTGTTGCGGGATCACGCCACCCACGAAGACGATGACCTCGCCCGAGCCCTGCTCGCGCAGCGAACGGATGATCTCCGGGACCAAAGTTTTGTGGCCGGCGGCGAGCGTGCTGACGCCTACCGCGTGCACATCGTTCTCGATCGCCTGCCGCGCACACTCTTCGGGGGTCTGGAACAGCGGCCCGACGTCGACATCGAAACCGAGATCAGCGAAGGCGCTGGCCACCACCTTGGCACCGCGGTCATGACCGTCTTGGCCCAGCTTGGCGATCATCACACGCGGCCGACGACCGTGGCTTGCAGCGAACGCCGCGATGTCGCCTTGCAGTTCGGTCCAATCTTCCTGCGATTCGTAGGCTCCTGCGTACACGCCGCTTACCTCCTGCGAATTGGCACGATGTCGTCCCCAAACTTGCTCGAGCGCGTCGCTGACTTCGCCGACCGTCGCGCGCAATCGCATGGCCTCGACGGCGAGTGCGAGCAAATTACCTTCGCCCGATTTGGCGGCGGCCGTCAGCGCGGCCAAAGCCGCGCCGACCTTGGCGGCATCGCGCGTCGTGCGCACCCGCTGCAGTCTCGCGATCTGGTTGTCGCGGACCGCGACATTGTCGATCTCGAGAATCGCGACCGGCTCTTCTTTGTCGAGCTTGAATTTATTGACACCGATGATGACATCGCGACCCGAATCGATGCGTGCCTGCTTCTCGGCAGCACTCGCCTCGATGCGCAGCTTGGCCCAGCCACTCTCGACCGCGCGGGTCATGCCGCCCATGGCATCGACTTCTTCGATGATCACCCAAGCTTTATCAGCCATTTCCTGCGTGAGTTTCTCCATCAGGTAGCTGCCGGCCCAAGGGTCGACGACCTGAGTGATGTGAGTTTCTTCTTGCAGGATGAGCTGGGTATTGCGGGCGATACGCGCGCTGAACTCGGTCGGCAGCGCGATCGCCTCGTCAAAAGAATTGGTATGCAGGCTTTGCGTGCCGCCAAAAACGGCTGCCATGGCCTCGATGGTGGTGCGAACGATGTTGTTATAAGGATCTTGCTCGGTGAGGCTCCAGCCCGAGGTCTGACAGTGAGTGCGCAACATCAGGCTCTTCAGATTCTTTGCCCCGAAGCCGGCCATGATTTTCCACCACAACAGCCGCGCCGCGCGCATCTTGGCGATCTCGAGATAGAAATTCATACCGATCGCCCAGAAAAAACTGAGCTGACCGGCAAACTCGTCGACACCGAGGCCCTTGGCGAGTGCAGTTTTCACATACTCCTTGCCGTCGGCCAGCGTAAAGGCGAGCTCGAGTGCCTGATTCGCCCCCGCCTCCTGCATGTGATAACCCGAAATCGAAATCGAGTTGAACTTCGGCATGTTGCGCGCCGTGTACTCGATGATGTCGCCGACGATGCGCATCGACGACTCGGGCGGGTAGATGTAGGTGTTGCGCACCATGAATTCTTTGAGAATGTCGTTCTGGATAGTGCCGGAGAGAGCCGCCTGCGCCACGCCCTGCTCTTCGCCAGCGACGACGAACGCTGCCAGCACCGGCAGCACCGCACCGTTCATCGTCATCGACACCGAAACCTTGTCGAGCGGAATACCGTCGAACAGGATCTTCATGTCCTCGACGGAATCGATCGCCACGCCCGCTTTGCCGACATCGCCACGCACTCGCGGGTGATCGCTGTCGTAGCCGCGATGGGTCGCCAGGTCGAAAGCAACCGACACGCCCTGGCCCCCTGCCGCCAGCGACTTGCGGTAGAACGCATTCGAGGCCTCGGCCGTCGAGAATCCCGCGTACTGACGAATGGTCCACGGCCGTGCCGCATACATGGTGGCTTGCGGGCCGCGCAGGAAGGGTGCGAAGCCCGGCAGGGTGTCGGCGTACTGCAAACCCTGCAGGTCTGCCGCGGTATAGAGCGGCTTGACCTCGAGACCCTCGGGCGTCTTCCAGGTGAGTTTGGTGACGTCACCGGCCGGCGCCGCCTTCGCGGCAACCTTCGCCCAAACCTCGAGTTTGGCGGATGTCAGCAGGTCATCACGGTCCATGGCGTCCCTGTCCAAGTCCGTCCCGTCCGCCCCCGACGGGCGGGCCTAGGAGAACTTCGGGAGTGTACCCACCAGGGACCCCCCCGGCGAGTCCGGCGCCCGGGGTGGCCCCGCGCAGGTCAGGGCGTGGCGGCCCAGGCCGTGTAGTCGCCCTCGAGGTGCTTCAGGTTGGAGTAGCCGGCGTCGCGCAGCGCCTCGATCGCCATGGAGGCCCGTCGGCCGCTCGCGCAATAGACGATGATCTCGGCGTCCTTGGCAGCACCCACGGCAGTGGCCGGGCTTGCGAGTACGGCGTTGTGGGCGGCGTTGATCGCGCCGTCGACATGACCCGCGGCGAATTCCTCGGCGCGTCGTACATCGAGCACTACGGGCCGCGCACCGCCCTGAGCCAGTCTGGCCTTGAGCTCGGCAGGCTTCACGGCAGGCACCGAGGCAAGGATTTCGGCGACGCGCTCGGGCGATGGCAGCGGCGGTGAGGCCGCGGGAGCCGCCGATGCAGCGGGTGCCGCGGTCGGCGCACTCGCGCGCTGCGGCACCTTCACCAGTTTGCTGACGTCGTACCCCATGTCAGCGACTTTTTTGACGAGTTCTGCGTAGCGCGCGTCGTCGATGGTCGGGGTGCGCGCCATGATCCACACGTAGTCGCGAGCGCTGCGCGCGATGATGGTCTCGGTGTAATTGGCATCGACGTGCGAAATGACGTACTCGGCCTTTACCGGCCAGATGAACTGCATACCCCAGATGGCGTTGTTGGTGCCGGGGATCACGAAGCCCTTCGGCTCCATGCGCTTGGCCGGCCCGTCGAAAGCACCTTTGTTGAAAGTGAAGGTGGTTTTGATCGTGCCGTCGGCCGCGAGCGCATAGGACTCGACCGCGTTGTAGATGTCTTTTTCGATGAACGTCGGAATGACGCCGATGACGTACCACGGGCCCATGAACCGCGGCAGATCGACGGCCGACACCACAGGGACCGTGACTTTCTGCGGCGAAACTCCGCAGGCCGCGAGCAAGCCCAGCAGCCATGCAGCAAATATCGCCCGCAAGAGTTTGCACGCCGTGCAGCGGATCGCCAACGAATTTTCTTGGGTCATGTCGACGCCTCCTTTCGATTCGGGAAAATCACTCCGCGATATACCAACGCCCGTCGATGCGCTCGAGCACGTAACGATCAAAGGGCAGCCCCTGACCTTCGATATCGTACACGGCACGATTACCCTCCCGCTCAAGAGCAGGCGCCGTGCGCCGCACGATGCGTAGCGCAGCGATCAGCAGCTCTCGGCTTGCGATGCTGCGATTGCAGCCGCTCACCAAAGAATCGAGCGTACGCGATGACAAGCTGCGTCGCAGTTCCGGACTGAGATAGTCGCGGTAGTAGTGATCGCACTTGCCATCAACGAGGGCTTTTTCTGCCTGTTCCAGCAAGGCGAGAATCTCCGGGGTGTTGCGCGCAGTCGCTACCGGTACCGCTCGCTCCACGGCTGTCGGTCCGCTGCTTGGAGTAGTCGTGCCACGCGTACGCCCGTTCAGCAGATCGTCGATCTGCGCCTCGAGCTCAGGGGCAATCGCGGCCTTCCATTCTTTGCCGTAGGGCAGCAGCGTCACGAGTTCGACAACTTCGACCCGACCGCGATCGCGCGGCTGTTTGCCTTTGACGATCACGTGCAACTGATTGCCATCGCGTACTGCGGTCAGACCTTCGAGCTTTTCATAGACGCGGCTACGCACATTCAGTTTGCGCACGATGCTGCGAAACAGATTGACGCTGGTCAAGCGCTCGATTTCGCCCAGCGGCATTCCATCGCCGAACAGCCGAATACGCATGGCCGATTCGCCGCGCGCTGCCTCTTCGCGAAGTTTTTGCACGGTCATAATCCGCAGCCGATCGAGCTCGGTGGGGTGGATGGCAAAGGCGACAGCCTGCGCATCACCCGCGGCGACCGCAGCGAGATACTCGGCTGCCGCGCGCTCCTGACCGCCGGTGACACTTTCCGCCGCCTGCACCGGCCACGAAAACAGTGTA
>VGUP01000084.1 GCA_016874175.1 Gammaproteobacteria bacterium
TGCGGGGTGCTGATGCTACTCGCCTGGACTTTGGGCGGCGGGCTGGCTGCACTCAACAACACCCTGCTTGATTTCTTTGGTGGCGATGTCGCGACAAGCGTTGATGTCGCGGTAGGCGGCGATCTCGCCTACCAAGTCACGCTGCTGCTTGCCTTCGGGCTGATCGGCGGTCTGGTTGATTTGCCCTTCGACTGGTACTACAACTTCCGCATCGAAGACCGCTTCGGCTTCAATCGCATGACGCAGCGCATCTGGTTCGGGGATCTGCTCAAAAATCTGCTCGTCAGTCTGTTAATCGGTACACCGCTCATTGCCGTAGTACTTTGGTTGATGGCCACGGCCGGCCCTGCGTGGTGGCTTTGGGCTTGGGGATTCTGGATGGCGTTCAATCTGCTGTTGATGGTCGTCTATCCGCTGTTCATCGCACCGCTCTTCAATGAATTCAAGCCGCTCGCCGACGAAGCGCTGGCAGCGCGCGTCAAGTCGCTGATGGATCGTTGCGGTTTTTCGGCCAAGGGACTCTTCGTGATGGATGGCAGCAAGCGCTCGGCACAGTCGAACGCCTACTTCACCGGCATCGGGCGCTCAAAGCGCGTGGTGTTCTATGACACCTTGCTCGCCCGACTCTCTCCGGGCGAGGTCGAAGCGGTATTGGCGCACGAGCTCGGTCATTTTCACCACAAGCACATCATCAAGATGATTGTGCAGATCTTCCTCATGAGTCTGCTCGGGCTGAGCGCACTCGGCTTCCTCGCGCAGCAACCCGAGTTCTATCTCGGGCTCGGGGTAACGCCCAACGCCAATACGGCCAATGACGGGCTTGCCCTGGCGCTCTTCACGCTGGTGCTGCCCTGCGTCAGTTTCGTGTTGGCGCCGCTTTCGAGTCGCGCCTCGCGCCGCCACGAATTCCAAGCTGACGCCTATGCCAAAGTTCATGCCAATGGCGATGAGCTCGCCAGCGCCCTCGTCAAGCTCACCGAAGACAACGCCTCGACCCTGACCCCCGACCCCCTCTACGTGGCGTTCAACTACTCCCATCCGCCGATGGTCGAGCGCATCGCCGCCATCAAGGCTGGCTGACCCCACCCGCGCCCACGCCCCCCGGCCGGCCTCGGGTCAGCGAGCGCTCGCCTATTGACTAGGGCGCATGAATATGCACAATATGCGAACTTTTATGCAGATTGACCTCCATCAGTCCGACCGTCGAAGCGCCATCCTGCGCCTGCTACGCAGCGCTGCCGTGCGCCGACAGGGCGAGCTCGTCGATCTTTTGAAACACGAGGGTTATGAGGTCACGCAGTCCTCGGTCAGTCGCGATCTGCGCGATCTCGGGGTGCTCAAGGCCGGCGGCCGCTACCTGCCGCCCGATGCCAACCAGCGGGCGCTCGATGATTTCGGCACGCTGCGCCAGTTCGTCCGCGGCGTCGCCACTGCAGGCAGCTCGCTGACGGTACTGCGCACCACGGTGGGTGCCGCACAGAGCGTGGCAATCGCCATCGACAAGGCCGACTGGCCAGAGATCGTCGGCACCATTTCGGGCGACGACACCATTTTCATTGCCACCGATACCGCGGCGGCGCAGGCGATCGTGGTCACGCGTCTGCGCGAACTCTTCCGCGTCTGACGAATTCGCAGTCAAGGATTTCTCATGTCGCAGCCCATCGTCCTCGCCTATTCCGGCGGCCTAGATACCTCGTTCCTCGTGCCGTGGCTGAAGGAGCAATACCAGCGTCCAATCATCACGGTCACCGTGGATACGGGTGGCATCGACGCCACCACTGCGCAGACGCTCGAAGCGCGCGCGCTGGCGCTCGGCGCGAGTGCCCATCACCAGATCGATGCGCGTGCCGATTACTTTGAGCAGGTGCTGCGCTTTCTGATCATGGGCAACGTACGTCGTGGCCAGCTCTATCCGCTCTGTGTCGGTGCCGAGCGCGTGATGCAGGCACAAAAAATTGCGCTGATGGCCCGCGAGCTTGGTACCGGCAGCATCGCTCACGGTTGTACGGCGGCAGGCAACGATCAGGTGCGCTTCGAGGTTGCGCTGCGCACACTGGCACCCGAACTCGAAGTCATCGCGCCGGTACGCGACCGGTACTTCAAGCGTCAGGAAGAACTCGAATTTTTGCAAAATCGAAAGCTGCCCGTGCCGCCCTTCGGCACCGCTTACTCGATCAACCGGGGCCTGTGGGGCGTGAGCATCGGCGGCAAAGAAACGCTGACCTCGCAGCGCAGTATTCCCGATGACGCCTGGGTGCTCTCGAAAGACGCTTTCAATAAACCGCGTCCTGCAGAGCACCATGTGCTGCATTTCGAGCGGGGTGTGCCCTGCGGTCTTGACGGCAAGACGATGTCTCCGGTCGAGGTCATCGAGACACTGGAGTCGCTGGCAGGACCGTTCGGTATCGGCCGGGGCATCCACCTCGGCGATACCATCATCGGCACCAAGGGTCGCGTGGCCTTCGAAGCACCTGCCGCCGAAGTCCTGCTCAATGCCCACCGCGAACTCGAAAAACTCGTACTCACCGCGCGGCAGCAGCGAATCAAAGAAATGCTCGCGGGTCCGTATGGCGACTGGGTCCACGAGGGACAGCTACTCGATCCGGTCTGCCGAGACATCGAAGCCTTGTTCCTGCAGTCGCAGCAGCGAGTGACCGGCGTGGTCTACGTATTGTTCCGCCCGGGCTCGGTGTTCATCGAGGGCATCGACTCGCCGTGGTCACTCATGGCGGCATCGAAGGGCGTCTACGGCGAAGCCACGGGCGAATGGACCGCAGCCGACGCTTTGGGATTTTCACGTATCGTCGGCCTTACCGGCGTTTTCCATCGCCGCGCCGGCGAGCGCGCGGCTGCATCAAACCACCACGAGATGCAGGGGACTGCCAAGAAATGAGAACCATCGTCGTCGACAAGATCGCCTCCATCACCCAAGCCTGTGGTCTTGGTCAGGAAGTACGCATCGCTACCAACAACCTGCCCTCGGAAGAAGGCGTGGTGGTCGTGGTCGAAATTCTCAACAACAAGTCGGGCTACAACACGCTCGAACTCACCAGCGGTCGCATGGCGAAGGTCAACAAAGGCGACATCGTCGTTGGTGCGCTCGGCCACCGCAAAGCGCTCTTTGGTTACTCGGGGCATGTGCCGGAAAAACTCGCCGCAGGCGATGTGATCCAGATGCTCAACATCGGCGGCGTGCTCGGGATCTGCGACTCGGCGACCCCTGACAAGGGCAAACCCTTCGATTGTCGCGTCCTCGGCGTAGTGCTCACGTTCCCCTATCTCGGTGAACGCATCGGGGTGCCGGCGCGCGCGGGTTATCGCAAGCTCGATTTCGGTGCGACTCTCGATTCACAGGGCGTACCCGTGGTTGCGCTCGCCGGAACCTGCATGGAAGCCGGTAAAACCGCCGCCGCCTGCGCGATGGTGAGCCGCATGCGTCATCGCGGCCTCGTCGTCGACTGCTTCAAGGCTACCGGTGTTTCGCTGCGACGCGACATCCTCGCCATGGAAGATGCGGGCGCGCGAAACTCGATGATCTTCACCGACCTCGGTGTGATCACTACCACGCGCAGTGTGGGTCCAGCGCTGACGCGCACCATGATCACCGAGATCGCGGCCAAGAAACCCGACGTCATCGTCTTCGAACTCGGTGACGGCATTCTCGGCACGTATGGCGTCGATTCGATTCTCGAGTGTGCAGACATCCGTCAAGCGCTCACCGGCGTCGTGCTCTCGGCGAACGATCCGGTCGCCGCTTGGGGTGGCGTCAAACTTTTGCGCGAACGTTTCAGTGTCGAGCCTTGCGCGGTCACGGGTCCGACCACAGACAACGCCGTCGGTGTCGACATCATCCGCGAACAGATGAAAGTGCCTGCGTTCAACGCACTGACCGATGGGGCGTCGCTCGGCGACTGCGTCATCGATGCGATCGGCCTCGGCACCCGCTTCCCGGTGGTGGCTGCCTCGTGAATCGAGTGCCGACATTGATCTTGGGTGGCACCGGCTATGTGGCCGGTGAAGTGCTGCGGCTCGTCGCGGCGCATCCGCAGCTCGAGATTGCCGGCGTGATGTCGGACTCGCAGCCCGGTGAGTCGGTCGCCAAGGCTTTTCCGCACCTCGCGCCCGCACTGGGTGATTTGCGCTTCCTGTCCGAAAGCGATCTAAAGAGGCTGATCGCCAGCCTGCCGATCAGCGCGCTGTTTTCGGCGGCACCGCATGGCGTGAGTGCTGCGCTGATCGATCGCTTGTTGAAAACCGCCGAGACCGCCGGCACCCATCCGCGGGTCGTCGATATCTCCGCGGATTATCGTTACTCCAGCGCCGAAGCCTATGCTGCCGTGTACAAGCACGAGCATGGTGCGCCGCGACGACTCAAAGATTTTACCTGTGCAGTGCCTGAACATCTGGCCACCTCGCCGACACCGCACGTGGCCCATCCCGGTTGCTTCGCCACCGCGACTCTGCTCGCGAGCGTGCCGCTGCTTTCACTTGGTCTCGTGACGCCAACGCTATTCGTGAGCGGCGTCACCGGCAGCACGGGCTCCGGGCGCAAGCCCGTCGATGGCACTCACCACCCGACCCGCCACAGCGATCTCTACTCCTACAACGCTCTGGTGCATCGGCACATTCCTGAAATCACGGCCTGTGCCGTCGCGGCGAGCGGCATCACGGCCGACTTCGCTTTCGTGCCGCACTCGGGGCCCTTCGCGCGCGGCATTCATGTGACGGTGCAAGCGACACTGGCCGCAGCGCGTGCAGGCCTTGACGGCAAAACGCTGCTCGAAAAGCTGCGCGGGTTCTATGCTGCGGCACCGTTCGTGCGGGTGCTCGATAGTGCCCCGCGCGTCAAAGATATCGTGGCCAGCAACTATGCCCAACTGCACGCAACCACTAATGGCCGGACCGTCGCCGTGATGTGCGTGGTGGACAACCTCAACAAGGGTGCTGCCGGTGGCGCCGTGCAATGGATGAATCGCCTGCTCGGCTTTCCGGAAACCCTGGGACTCACCGCACCGGCCGCCGGTTGGACCTGAACGGCTTTATCACTCGAGAACTATCCATGAGCCCCGTCGATCATCTTGCGCCCGTGTTCGCCCAATATCCCATCGAGGTCATCGATGCGGAAAGTGTCTGGCTGCATACCCGCGATGGTCGCCGCATTCTCGATCTGTACGGCGGCCACGCGGTCGCCGCGCTCGGCTATCGGCACACGGGCTGGACTCGCACCCTCACCCAACAAGCCGAGGCCTGCAATTTTCAGAGCAACGCTGTGCCCATGGATGTGCGCGTGCGTGCAGCCACGCGACTTACGCGTTTCGCGGGCGGTGCCTTCGACAGCGTGTTCTTCGTCAATTCCGGCGCCGAGGCCAATGAAAACGCGCTGCGCATGGCATTCAAGATGATCAAGCGCCCGAAGATCGTGGCCGTTGAAGGTGCGTTCCACGGCCGCACCGCAGCCGCGGGTGCCATCACCTGGGGTGCCGACAAAAAGTGGTACGAATTTCCGCGTGCGCCCTTCGACATCGGCTGGGTACCGCGACGTGGCCTTAGTGCGATCGCCGCACAGGTCGACACCAACACGGCAGCGGTGATCGTCGAGCCCGTGCAGGGCGTGGGCGGCGCCTTCGACATGGGACGCGAATTTTTGGCTGCATTGCGCACGCGCTGCGATGAAGTCGGAGCGCTGCTGATCTTCGACGAGGTGCAAATCGGCGTCGGTCGCAGCGGCCAACCATTCGCCGCCAATTTTTATGCCGTGACTCCGGACATGATCACGACCGCCAAGGCGCTGGGCAACGGCTTTCCCTGCGGTGCGCTGCTGATGACGCCGCGCGTGACGGCTGCCATCAAGCTCGAGGGGCTGGGGACTACGTTCGGTGGCGGACCGATGGCCTGTGCCGTCATCGAGGCGGTGATCGACGCTATCGAAGGCGAGGGCCTGCTCGAAAACGTGCGCCGGGTATCGAAGTACCTGCGCGATACCTGCACCGTCGGCCCAGTCACCGGACACCAGGGTGCCGGGTTTCTGCACGGCATGATCACCGCCAAGCCCGCCAAAGAAATTCAAAAGATACTACTCGAGCGGAATATTCTCGCCGGCACCAGCGCCGATCCGCATGTGCTGCGGCTGCTTCCGCCCTACACACTCAAAGAAACTCACGTCGATCTGCTGCACGAAGCCTTGCGCGACCTATGAAACGCTTTCTTGACCTTGCCGACTTCAGTCGCGAAGAGATCCTCGATCTCATCGCGCTCGCCTGTCATCTCGAGTCTCACCCGGAGCCGCGCGCACTCGCCGGCAAGATCCTCGGTCTCGTGATGTTCAACCCCTCGCTGCGCACGCTGTCGTCTTTCCAGATCGGCATGATGCGGCTCGGTGGCAGTTCGTTCGTGATCACGCCAGGACAGGGTACTTGGCAGCTCGAAAGCAGAATCGGCGTGCCCATGAATGGCGCGGCGGCAGAGCATGTGCGCGAAGGCTTACCAGTACTCGCTTCGTACGCCGATGCGCTCGGCATACGCGCGTTCGCTGAAGGCAAGGATCTTAAACACGACCTGGCCGAGACCAATTTTCGTGCGATGTCGGCCGTTGTCGACAAACCGTTGATCAATCTCGAGTCGGCCGTCAATCACCCCTGTCAGGCGCTCGCCGACTGGAAGACCCTAGAAGATCTCGGCGTACCGCAGCGCGCAAAGTTCGTACTCAGCTGGGCGAATCATCCGCGCGTCACGCCAATGGCCGTCCCTGCAGCGACCGTGCACATGGCGGCGCACCGCGGCATGGATGTAGTGGTGCTGCGACCCGAGGGTTATGCATTGCCGCCGGAAATCATGGACAAAGCACGCACCGCGGCTGCGGCCTCGGGCGGTAGCGTGCGCGAGACCAACGAACGTGCCGAGGCACTCGCCGGCGCGCAGATCGTCTACGCCAAAGAATGGGGCTCGACCACGCACTATGGCGACAGTGTCGGCGATGCGGCACTGCGCGCAGGTCTTGCCGATTGGTGCGTGCGCGAAGACTGGTTTGCCTCGGCCAGCAAAGATTGCAAGTTCATGCACTGTCTGCCGGTACGCCGCAATGTCGCGGTTGCCGACGAAGTACTCGATGGTCCGCGCAGCATCGTGCAGCGCGAGGCCTACAACCGACTGCCCGCGCAGATGGCGGTCCTGCGCCGCTTGCTTTCGAAAGGAGGAGCCGAACGATGATCATGCACCGAGCCGACCCTGCAGCCGTCATTCGTGCGCTGCGCAGTGCCGCGCCGTACATCCGGCTCTACAAGGGCAAAACCTTCGTGGTGAAGGCAGGTGGTGGCGTGTTCGGTGATGCCGAGGCCACACGCGCGCTCATCGAACAAATCGCCGTGCTGCACTCGCTGGGTATTCGCGTCGTGTTCGTGCACGGCGGCGGTCCGCAGCTCACCGAAGTCACCGAGAAACTCGGCGTGCCGACGCAGATGGTCGAAGGCCGGCGGGTGACCGACGAGCGCTCGATCGATGCCACCGCCATGGTGCTCTCGGGCCTCATCAACACCCGCATCCTTGCGACCTGTCGCGAACTCGACATCCAGGCGATCGGCCTGAGCGGGGTCGATGCCGGGCTGGTACAAGCCCACAAGCGCGCGCCGGTGAAATTGCAAACCGGCGATGCCACCATCGACTACGGCTTTGTCGGCGACATCGATTACATCGACACCGACGTCATCCGCAAATTGCTCGACAATGGACTGATGCCGGTCATCTCGCCCCTGTCGAGTGACAACTCGGGCACGTTGCTCAATATCAATGCAGACACGGTGGCTTCCGCTATCGGCGCCGCACTCGGGGCCGAAAAGTTGATTCTTTGTACGGGAGCGCCGGGCGTTCTCGAGCGGGTGGAAGATCCGACCTCGGTGATCTCCTACACCGATCTCGCCGGGCTCAAGCGACTGCGCGACGAACAGCGCATCGTCGATGGCATGCTGCCGAAGGCCAAAGCCATCGAGAGCGCCATTCAGGGCGGGGTGAAGCGCGTACACGTGATCTCGTACAAAGCGAGCGATGCGATCCTCGCCGAAGTGTTCACCAACGAAGGCACTGGCACATTGGTCGTCGCCGATATCGGCAAGCTCGCGCCGGCGGAGCTCGCTGCGGGTGACGCAGCACGCTCATGACGCGGCTCTGGGATAAAGGCACACCGCTCGATGAGCGCGTGCTCGCGTATACAGCGGGCGAAGATCACGCGCTTGACGAACGTCTGGTGTCTTACGACGCTCGCGCCTCGATCGCGCATGCGCAAATGCTGCACGATCAGGGTCTGCTCTCGGCTGCAGACTGCGAGGCCATCGAGAGCGGGCTCGAAGCCCTCGCTGCCGCGCACGCACAAGGCGAGTGGCACATCGAACTTGTCGATGAAGACGGACAGACTGCGCTTGAAAAGCGGCTGACCGCCAGTATTGGTGCAGCCGGCGGTCGCGTGCATCTGGGTCGCTCGCGCAACGATCAGGTGCTGACTGCGCTGCGACTCTATTTGCACGATGCCACCGAGCAACTCGCCATCGGTGCAGAAAGCGTCGCCGCCGCACTCGATCGACTCTCACTACGGCAGGGCGACATCGAGTTGCCCGGCTATACGCATATGCAGCAAGCCATGCCGAGTTCGGTGGCGCTATGGGCAGGCGGTTTTGCCGCGGAGTTGCGTGACGATGCCGCAGGTCTGCGCAGCGTGCAGCGTCGCCTTGGCAAAAATCCGCTGGGCTCGGCGGCAGGCTACGGCACGCCGGGTTTGCCGCTCGATCGCGAAGCCACGCGCGCGGCGCTCGACTTCGATGTCGTGCACGAACCCGTCACTGCGGTGCAACTCTCGCGCGGCAAAGCTGAAGCACAGCTTTTGTTCGAGATCGCTCTGCTCATGCAGGACCTCGGCCGCTTTGCCGCCGACGTCTGTCTTTTTTATACGCAGGAATTCGCCTTTCTCGAACTGCCGGACGAATTCACCACCGGCTCATCGATCATGCCGCAGAAACGCAATCCCGACGTCTTCGAACTGCTGCGCGGTCGCACGGCCTCGGCGCATGGCTGCCTCATCGAAGCGCTCGGCATCTTTGCCAAGTTGCCGTCGGGATATCAGCGCGACCTGCAACTTTTGAAGGCGCCGCTTTTTCGTGGCATCGATCTCGCGCTGGCGAGCACCGACATTCTGGTTCCGGCGATCGACGCGATGGGATTTCGCGAGCAGCACATCGCACTCGATCCCGCCATCCACGCCGCCGAACGCGCGAATGAACTGGTCGTCCGCGAAGGCATTCCTTTCCGCGAAGCTTATCGGCGGGTCGGCGCGGCACTGGCGGCGAACCGCGCCGCAACAGATCAGTCCGAGCAAGACCCATCGTGAGTGGTCAAAGAATCCCGTGGCGTCAGGATGCCACGCTTGAACGGATGAACGAGCGCTCGCACGCGACCATGATGGCCACGCTCGGTATCGTGTTCACCGAAAAGGGCGCGGATTTTTTGCGCGGCACCATGCCGGTAGATGCGCGCAGTTGTCAGCCGATGCGGATGCTGCACGGCGGCGCATCGGTGGCCTTGGCCGAGACGCTCGCGAGTGTCGGGGCCAACTGCTGCCTCGACGAGGTTCATACCGCGGTCGGCCAGGAAATCAACGCAAACCACCTGCGACCTGCATTCGAAGGCGAGACCGTGACCGGCACCGCCCGCTTGCTGCACGCCGGCGCCCGCAGTCAGGTGTGGACCGTCGAGATCAACAACGCGCGCGCACAACCGGTCTGTGTATCGCGCATCACGATGGCCGTCATCAACCGGCGTTAATCCGGCCAGTGTGTCGCGGGCGACGGAACAAACTCGGCTCCAGCGCGTCAAAGTAAATCATGGATAACTTCGACCGCACCCCCGATCCCTCGATGGTGACCTGGACTCACGTCATCTACGCGCTCCATGCGCTCTCGGTGCTGATCGGCGTAACCGGCGCCGCGACGATCGTGGGCAGTTTCATTTTTGGTGTCCCTTCCATCGTCGCGGTCGTCATGAACTATGCGCGTCGCAGCGAAGTGCGTGACACCTGGCTCGAGTCGCACTTCTCATGGCAGATCCGCACCTTCTGGATCGCCTTTTTCGCCAGCGCATTGGTGCTGTTGTTTTCGGCACCGCTGATGCTGGTACTGGTCGGCTTCGCCACCGCGGCCATCGGTCTGTTTTTCATCGGCATCTGGGTGCTCTACCGGGTGCTGCGCGGCTGGCTCGCCTTGCGCGAAGCGCGCACACTGCCAACGTGAGCCAAACCCACGCTTTTTTACGCCGGCGAACAGCGTTGCGCTATCGAGCAGCGTTGCTCGTCACCGCAAGCGCACTCTTACTCGCCGCCTGTGGTCAAACCGGGGCGCTCTACCTACCCGAAGACAATAGTCAGGTCATCATTCGAGAGGC
>VGUP01000085.1 GCA_016874175.1 Gammaproteobacteria bacterium
GACACCCGTGTTTTCGAAATCCACCGCCATATCGGCCGCGAACTTGTCGACACCGACTTTTTGCGCGCCGTAGGCAGGGCCGTGCATGTAGCAGGCGGAGCCAAACGACGACGAGAAGGAGATCAGGCCCTTGCCCTGTCGCACCATGATGGGCGCGGCGTAGTAACAAGCGTAATAAGCCGACTTCAAACCGACGTCGATAATCCGCACGAGATCGACCGAACGCCTCCAAAAAGGCTCGGGCAGGATGAGCTCGTCGTGAATGAAGGTGACGTTGTTGTGCAGGATGTCGATGCGTCCTTGCTCGCGCTCGACCTGCTTGATGAGCGCCTCGATCTGAGCCAGCTGCTCGTGATCACACACGACGGCGATGCCTTTGCCGCCCGCCGCGGTAATCTCATCCGCCGTGCGCTGCACCGTGCCGCCGAGAAAGTGATCTTCCTCACGGGTGCTGCGCCCGGTGACATACACCGTCATGCCCTTGTCGCCGAGCGCAAGCGCAATCCCTTTGCCTGCTCCGCGGCTTGCACCGGTGACGATGGCGACTTGCGGTTGGTAATCGGACATGACTGCTCCCCTGCTACGTGCGTCGTGCAAGATCAAGAAAGATCGGCTTTTCGCCACCGCCGTGCACGGCGAGCTGCGCGCCGCTGACATAGGCCGCAATGGGCGAACAAAGAAAAAGACAGGCATCGGCGACATCCTGCGGCTCGCCCATGCGACGCAGTGGCAACATCTCGCCAATACGCGCCACACCCTCGCTACCACCGTAATGGGACAATGAATTAGGCGTCGCCACCAAGCCGACGATGAGCGCATTGACACGAATATTCTTTGGCCCCCACTCCATCGCCAGCGACTCGGTGAGATTGACGAGCCCGGCCTTGGCAGCGCCGTAGGCTGCACTCCAAGGCGAGGCGCGCACTGCAGAGACACTCGAGATATTGACAATGGAGCCGCCCGTCGGCTGCTGGTGCATCACTTGATAGGCCGCCTGACTCATGAAAAAAGGCGCCGTGAGGTTCAAGTGGATGATCTTCTCGGTGAGCGCCGGGTCGGCATCGGCCGAGGGCACCTCGGCACTGCCGCCGGCGTTATTGATGAGCGCATCGAGACGACCGTGCTTGGCGAGGACGCGCTCGATCAACGATCGGCAGTCCGCGGCCTTGCGCACATCGCCGCTCAGGTAATCGACCGTGCGCTCGGCGTGGCGCGGCAGTTCCGCAGGGGCACGACGCGAGCAGGCGACCACCGTCGCCCCCGCCTCCAAAAACCGCGTGCTGATACCCGCACCGATGCCGCTGACGCCGCCGGTGACCAGCACCACCTTGCCGGTGAAATCGAGTACCCCGTCCACTTGACTGCCCCACATGGCGAATGCGTAAAAAAATGCTATGTTATTTACGCGTAACGATAATTCTATTACCAATTTATACGTCGGTCGCGAATTTTTCGGCGGGGGTCAGCGACGAAATCATGCAACCGGAGAGCCTCAAGACCCTGCCGGGCGTCCTTGCCCGGGCCGCCGCCGTCTATGGCGGCTCGATCGCCATCGAGGAGGGCGCACAGCGCCTGAGCTTCGTGGAGCTCAAAGCGCGCGTCGATCAAGCCGCCGCCGCCTTTGTCGCTTCTGGAGTTCAGGTCGGCGATCGCGTGGCGATCTGGGGTCCGAATGCCGCGAGCTGGATCATTGCGGCGCTCGGCGCGCAGTCGGCGGGCGCTGCCATTGTCCCGCTCAACACCCGACTCAAAGGGCGCGAAGCGGGCTACATCATGCGTCGCAGCGGCGCCCGCATGCTCTGCCATTCGGGCCGCTTTCTGGGTATCGATTTCGCCGAAGTCTTGCAAGACGAGTCGCTGCCCGAGCTGCCCGAGCTGCACGAACTCGTCGAACTGGACTCAACTGCTTGGGCGAATTTTTTGCTGCGGGCCACGCCGCATACAGCGCTCGAGGTCACCACGCGACTCGCGAAACAGCGGCCGCAAGATCTCGCCGATGTGATGTTCACCTCCGGAACCACGGGCGCACCCAAAGGCGTGATGGCGAGCCATGGGCAAAACCTGCGCGTCTTCAGCGAGTGGAGTGCCATCGTCGGGCTCGGTCCGCAAGATCGCTATCTCATCGTCAATCCGTTTTTCCATGCCTTCGGTTACAAGGCCGGCTGGCTATCCTGCCTGCTGACGGGAGCAACCATCCTGCCGATGGCCGTCTTTGACGCCGCAGAGGTCATTCGGCGGATCGCGGCGGATCGCATCAGCGTGCTGCCAGGACCACCCACGCTCTTTCAGTCGATGCTCGCGCATCCCGCGCTCGATCGGACGAGCACCTCGAGCCTGCGCCTCGCGGTCACCGGCGCCGCCAACGTACCGGTTTCTTTGATCGAAAGAATGCGGGACGAACTCGGCTTCAAGACCGTGGTCACAGGCTATGGCCTCACCGAATCGACTGGTACGGTCAGCATGTGCCGACCGGGCGATGACCCGCAAACCATTGCGCAAAGCTGCGGCGCACCGCTCCCCGGCGTCGAGGTCAAGGTGGTGGACGATTCGGGTCGCGAACTACCGCGCGGCCGTGAAGGCGAACTTTGGGTGCGCGGCTACAACGTGATGCAGGGCTATCTCGATGACCCCGAGGCCACCGCCGCAGCCGTAGACCGCGAAGGCTGGCTGCACACCGGTGACATCGGCACCATGGATAGCCGTGATTACCTGCGCGTCACCGATCGCAAGAAAGACATGTTCATCACCGGCGGTTTCAATTGCTACCCTGCCGAGATCGAATCTTTGATCAGCGCCCATCCTGCCGTGGCGCAGGTCGCCGTGGTCGGCATCGCCGATGAGCGCTTGGGCGAAGTGGCTGCCGCCTACGTGGTACTGCGTCCGGCAGCACTACTCGAGCCGGCTGATTTCATTGCCTGGTGCCGCGACAACATAGCTAACTACAAAGTGCCGCGACGCGTGCATTTCGTGGACCAACTGCCGACGACCGCCTCGGGCAAAGTACAGCGCTACGCCCTGCGCGACACCCAAACCAACGCAACCAAGGCTTGAGCGAGAGCATGACCCGCCCCTGGTTCTCACAAGTCGAGCAAGTGCAAGTCATCGAAGATCCTGAGGCCTTCCAGTGGGATCTCGACACCGATTTTTTGGTGGTAGGTTCGGGCGCGGCAGGCGCGAGTGCGGCCGCCGAGGCGCGCGCGCAAGGCCTGCGGGTCACCATGATCGATCGGTATGCGGGTGGCGGCGCGAGCGCGGCGAGCGGTGGCGTGCTTTACGCCGGCGGCGGCACGGCGATCCAGCGCGCAGCGGGTGTCGAGGATAGCCCCGAGAACATGCTCGCCTATTTGTCGATGGAAACGCGCGACTGCGTGACCGAGTCGACCTTGCGCCGATTCTGCGAGCAGAGTGCCGAAACCGTCGATTGGTTGACGGCTAAGGGCGTGGAGTTTCGGGCGAGCCTCTATCCTGATAAGACCTCTTATCCGCAGATCGATTATTTTCTCTATCACTCCGATAATTCTTTGTTGCCGGAATATGCGGCGCGCGCCAAACCCGCTGCACGCGGTCATCGCGGCGCCGGTCGACTCTCGCGCAAGCAGATGCTCACGGCCGTGGGTCTGGGCGGCTCCATCGTCTGGCCGCTGCACGACTGGCTGCGCGAGCAAGGGGCGAGTTTCATGCCCTACACCGAGGCGCGTCAGCTATTGGTGGATCGCAGCGGGCGCATCATCGGCGCAAAGCTCCTCGAACTGCCGGCGGGCGAAGCACGCGATGAGTTCATCGCTCACCAACGTGCCGCGCAGCGACTCTATGCACTGATTCCGCCGATTCTTCCCGGGGCCCATTATCTGCTGCGCTTTGCCGTGCGGCGCTTCAAAAAGGCGGCCGCCATCGAGGCCACGCGCCGTGTGGTGCACTTCGTCCGTGCGCGCAAGGGACTCTGTCTCGCGGCGGGTGGCTTCGTCTTCAATCGCAGCATGCTCGCACATCACGCACCGCGCTATCTCGCGGGCTATCCGCTCGGTACCCCGGGCGATGATGGCAGCGGCATTCACTTGGGGCTCTCGGCAGGCGGCGTGACGGATCGCATGGATACTGTGACCGCGTGGCGCTTCATCAATCCGCCCAAGGCGTGGGCCGAGGGGATCATCGTCAATCGGCGCGGCGAGCGCATGGTCAATGAAATGGCCTATGGCGCGCGGCTCGGTCACGAAATCGCCGAGAATCATGACGGTGAAGGCTGGCTGATCCTGGATGGCGCGCTGATCGAGAAGTCAAAACAACAGATCGCGCCAGGCAAGACACTCGCCTTCCAGCGCGATCTCGCCAGGCTCAACATGATGCTCGGTCGGCGCACGGCCAAAAGCCTGGCGGGTCTGGCGGAAAAATTGAGCATCGATGCCGCAGGGCTCGAACGCACGGTCGAGCGCTATCGGCAGGCCGCGCAGGGCGTCGCGGTCGATGAGTTCGGTAAACCCGCCAGCGACTGCGCGACACTGCTGCAGCCGCCCTTCATGGCGATCGATGTCGGGCTTGCCGCGAAGCTCTCCCCTTGCCCTACCCTGACACTCGGCGGGTTGGTCGTCGATGAGGACACGGGCGAAGTACGTAACAGCGCGGGGCAAAGCATGGCAGGTCTCTACGCGGCGGGACGCACGGCGGTCGGCGTCAGTTCCGGGCTCTATGTCTCGGGACTCTCGATCGCCGACGGTATTTTTTCGGGACGTCGCGCCGGGCTGCATGCAGCGCGTGGTGTGACTTGGCAGCGCGCTTGACGCTGACCATACGCTCAAAGATCAAACGAGGCAGACGACGATGACCCAAGGCGAACAGATCATGCGTGGCGGATTGTGGTTTCTGCTGGCGGCGAGTGTGGCGTCTTCCATCGGCGGACTGCCCTTCAATACCTTGCCTATTCTGCTCGGCGCCTTTGCCGATCGCCTGGCGCTCGGCCCAGCGGAACTCGGCACCTTGGGCAGCGCCTGCACGGGCGGCTATCTCATCAGCACACTGCTCGGTCCACTCTGGGTTGATCGTGTGCCGTGGCGACTCGCGACGGGGGCCGCGGTCGCCGGAACCGCCGCCGCGCTCACGTGGAGCGCGAATGCTTCGGGCGCGCCCTACGCGCCACTCGCCGCGTTCGGTTTTGCGGCGGGGCTGATGCATTCGCTAGGCATGCGCATGGTTGGTGAAGTTGCCAACAAAGAACGCGCCTTCGGCGTGCGACTTTTGACCGAGCTCATCATCGTTGCCGCCTTGCTCTTCTTCCTGCCCATCCACATCGCGAGCAGAGCCATCGAAGGCGGCATGTCGCTGCTCGCCATTGCGGTGGTCGCGATGGGGTTTTCGGCGTTCGTCATTTCGCGCGGGCCCAACACCAGCCATGGTGCCGCGGCCGCAGCGACCTCGCCTGCCGCGAGGGTCAGCGCAGAATGCTGGCTGGCGCTCGCCATCTTTGTGGTGTTTGCCTGTGGACAGGTGGCACTCTGGGTATTCATTGAACGCATAGGTCACAGCATCAATGTTGCGGCCAATGAAATGGGTCTCGTGTTCTCGGTGCTGAAGGTGGTAGGTGGCCTAAGTGCGGCGCTGGTCGCGCTACTCGGCGATCGACTTGGCAATCGCTGGCCGCACATCATCGGTTTCATCGTGATCGCGATCGGTGTCGCCCATCTCGCCGCCCCGACCTCGTTCATGATCTATGCACTCGGCGCCTGGATCTGGGAGGGCGCATTCACCGTGTGCTGCGTCTATCAGACCGCTGCCATCGCCAAGCTCGATCGCAGCAACAAGCTCGTGGTGCTCGTGCCTGCCGCCTTCGCGGTCAGTGCTTTCGTCGGACCAGAGCTTGCCGGTCGACTCGCTGAAAGCGGCGGTTTCACGCCGCTCTTCATGCTGGCGGTCGGCTGCGCGGCCATCCCAGCCGTCGCCTATTGGGTCTTGTCGAAGCGGATCGCTCCGACATGAGCGGCATCGCCGACCCGAAAGTAGAGCCGCGATTCGCCGACGAACGTAATCCGACCTTCGGGCAGGGTGCACTGCGGCGGCGCGTGAAACTCATCGCCGAGCAAGGCGTGGTGCGCGCCGGCGTGGAAGATTCTTATCACTCTTTTCGTCTGAACCTGTGCCATGACGGGACGCGAATCACCGCGATCGAACCGGTTTTTTTGCGTGTGCCACTCACCACCTGCCCCTCAGCTGAACAACCGCTGCGAGGCTTCATCGGCATGCCACTCGATCTGCCGTGGCGGCAGTTGGTCGCTCAAGAAAATCCGCGCGCGCACTGCACCCATCTGCACGATCTCTGTCAGCTCGCGATGGCGCAGGCGCGTCGCAGCGGGTCGCGTAGCTACGAAGTGACGGTGCCCGATGAATTCCCCGATCCGGTGTGGACGACGCTGTATCGCGACGGCCAGCTGCTGCTGCGCTGGAAAACCTTTCGCGGCACGGTGCTCGCGCCCGAGACCTACGCCGAGCGACCACTTCTTCGGGGCTTTTCTTCATGGGCGAACACCGAGTTTTCGGGTGATGATCTCGAGGCCGCACTCGTTCTGCACAAAGCGTATTTCGTGAGTCGCGCCCGCTCCTGGAATGTCGAAGCTTCCGCGGGCAAAGGCGTGGCGCACCACGAAGTGATGCGCGGTGCCTGCCATAGCTACAACGAACCGCAGATGTCGGCGGCGATACACAACCGCGATAACAATATCGACACCAGCGACCCTGCCCTGCACCTGCTTGCCGATCTCGACTGACTTCTCGGAGAACGACCATGAACAAACTTTTCGATTTTTCCGGACGGGTCGCTCTCGTGACCGGCGCGGGACAAGGCATGGGCCTCGGTATCGTGCGCGCACTGGCGATGCAGGGTGCACGCGTGCTACTCAATGATTACCACACTGATCGCGCACAAGCCGCAGCCGCGGCGTTGCGCGTACAGAGTCTTGAGGTCAGTGCAGCGCCCGGCGATATCACTGCAGCCGGCGTTCCGGAATCTTTGGCAGCCAAGGCTCGCGAGATTTACGGCGAGATCGACGCGCTCGTGAACAATGCCGGGGTGCCGATCGGCATGTCGACGTCGCTGCGCACTTTCGAGCATCTGGGTAGCGCCGACTTCGAGCGACAACTCGATCTGAACTTTCGCGCCGTCGTCAATCTTTGCCGCGCGGTGCTACCGGCTATGCGACAAAGAAAGTTTGGTCGTATCGTGACCATTTCGTCGGAGTCTTGGCGACTCGGCCAAAGCATGGGCCTCACCGACTATGCCGCCGCCAAGGCAGCCACCATCGGCTTCATGCGCAATCTCTGCAAAGAGGTGGGCCCGGATGGCATCACGGTGAATGTGCTGTCGCTGGGCGCCATGAATAACTACGGTTACGACGACATCGCACGCAAAGTTACCGCGGTCGGCCGCGCGGGCACGCCGGAGGACATCGGTGCGGCAGTCGCGTATCTCGTCGCCCACGAAGCGAGTTGGATGACTGGCCAGATGATCCCGCTCAACGGTGGGTCGACGACCTGCTGAGCTTGCTAAGGCGGCGACGTTTCTTCGATTGACGGCGGCACGTAACGCCCGTCCAGCACGCTGGGGCCGGGCTCGTATAGCCTGAGAATGAGGTAATACGGGCCCTCACCCACCGGCAGCCAATTCTCGCGCCGGTCGCGAAATCGATTGCGCGGTGGATCGCGCGGCGGATCGCGCGAGATACGCACGGTAAACGAGCCGTCCGCCGCTACCCTGAAGCCCTCGCTATGATCGCCAATGCTGTAGCGCTCGAGCGCGTTCGGTATCAATGAAAAATCTTTGCTCTGATACGCGCTCAGCGACCAGAAAGCGCCGACCGGGGGTCGTGCTCCGGCCGGAAAACGCAGCGTGTACTCTCGCTCGCCTCGCAAGGGCTGCCCACGAGAGTCGCCCGTGAGTGCCGCATAGACGGTTTCCTCAAGCAGATTCGCGTAGCCCCCGAAGGCCACGGTCGCGCGCATGAGGTAATCGTGGCCGTAGCGGCCGAGGGTCAGCGGAAAAATCCAGCCATTGCGAATACCGGGCGTCGGTCGCCGCGCTGCCGCGCGCAGCATCGCCCGCGCATCCTCGATGGCGCGCTGCAAACCCCGTCGCGTGGCTTCACTGCTGCGTATGAGCTCAAAGGCCGTCGCAGGTCCGAAGCCCACCGCGTCGAACTGCGCAAGCAGCGCCTCTTCGCCGACCTCACGCGGGTTGTCGCGCAACCACCAATTGAGCACCGCAAAGAATTCGAGCGTTTCGGTGGGCTGCCACGGCTCGACCGACTCAAGGGGGGGGGACCGGGCGGCGTCACCCGCTCACCGCGTTGCCACCGCGACAGCGGTATGGCATGAAAGCCCTCGAGCACCGAGCACGCCGCCGCCAAATCATTTGCACCTTTGACGAGGACGCGCCCCAGCACCCACGCCTGATGCGTCGGCAAACGAATCTCGTGCACGCCGGCAGGCAACTCGCCTTTGAAAGCGGGGCCGACGAGTACGAAGTCCTGCGCAGCGGTACACGTGGTGCGTCGACCCACATGCTGTACTTCAGAGTAAAAGTCGGTGATCGCGAGCGTGTAGTACCGACCCGCGGTATCCGGCGCACGAATGATCACGGGTTCATCGCGTAGATCAAACCAACCGCTCAAATAAAGCGTGTCGCTATTCGGCGCGCGTAACGTACCCGCGGTGGTCGGCGTGACGCGCTCGCGAAACCGTTAGAACTGATTGATCGGCGCGCGCGGTGTCGCGAGCGGCGCACCGGCCACCTGCTGCGTCTCACGGTACAGGTTCTGCAGCAGGTCGACGATCGGAAAACCATAGAGATAGGCAAGCGTGCCCACGTGGTAAGCCTGCGCTTCTTCGAGTTGCGCGGTCGCGAGCACCCGGGGATCGGCGGGCGTCTCGGCCCGCGCCACCTTGAGCCCGAACGCGAGCGCAAGCCCGAGTACCGCAACCCGCATGCACGCAAGCGGCGAAATCATTGGCTGGCGGTCGGCAGTCACCAGACCCTCTCCCTTTGCTCTTGCTGTTGCTCTTGCAGCTACCCTGGCGCTTTTACTCACCACCAGCTCACCTGCAGCGGTAAACTTTTGAGCCCACCGGTGAAGTTGCTTTCAATGCCGCGCACTGGCCCTGCCAGCTCTACCTCGGCCAATTGCGGCAGCAGACTGGTGAAAAACGCACGAATCTCGGTCAAGGCAAGCAGGCGACCGAGACAGTGATGTACGCCATGACCAAAGCCCAGATGCGGATTCGGCTTGCGATCGATCCGAAACGCAAACGGCTCGGTGAACGCCAGCGAGTCACGATTCGCCGAATTGAAGAACAGCGTCACCGACTCCCCTTTCGCAATACGCACGCCGCGTACTTCGGTGTCACGCGTCGCCGTCCGGCAAAAATGCCTGACGGGCGTGCTCCAACGGACCACTTCGTCCGCGAGCGTACGCGCCATCTCCGGCGTCGGCTCAAAGCGCGTGCGTTCGTCGGGGTTTTCGACCAAGGCCTGCATCCCATTCGCGAGCGCAGCGCTCGTAGTCTCGTGCCCCGCAGTCACCACGATCAGCAGATAGGACAGGGTCTCGACCGGGCCTAGCGGTCGACCATCGATGCGTGCTCCAGCTATCAGGCTGACAAGATCCTCGCCGGGATGTCGACGTCGATGCCGCACGATGTCGCGGAAATAGCCAAATAATTCGCCAACGACGTCGACGCCGTAGGCCTCCGATTTGCGCAGCTCCGGATCACTGGCGTTCAGCAGCTGCTGCGTGGTGCGCAAAATGAAGGGCGCGTCGGACTCGGGTAGGTCGAGTATCGACATGATCACCGATAACGGAAACCACACCGCCACCTCCCGCGCAAAGTCGATTTCTTTCCCTGCCGCCCGCATGCGGGCAATCGAACCCTCGACCATCGCATCAACCTGCCCCTCGAGTCGACGTACGCCGACCCCCATGAACCAGGACTGCGTCAGCTCGCGGAACTTGCGATGCTCGGGCTCATCCATGTCGATGAGCGTACGCACCCGCTCGCGACGTCCACGCTTACGGTTTTCTTCACGCGCCTGCAACCACTCGATGAGATCACCCAAGGGCCGCTGCGACAAACGCGCGAGCGTCATCAGCACCTTGAAAGTTTCGCGCAGGCCGCCCGCCATGGCCGAACCCGACTGCTCTTCGATTTCGCGCGGGATGAGGCAGAGTCTTGGCTCGTTGATAAAAAGCTCGTGCTGCCGCTCGATCGCCAAAATATCATCGTGACGCAAGATCGCCCAGAACGGTCGATAAGGTGCACGATCGACCCAAGCGACGGGCGAGCGCTCACGCA
>VGUP01000086.1 GCA_016874175.1 Gammaproteobacteria bacterium
GAAGCATCGGGAGTTTGCGGCGACCCTCGGCGATACGGTCAGAGTCATTCACGCCTATTGGCTGAAGCAAAGAATGATGATTGCGGCGCACTGATTTTCAAAGTGCATTTCGTACCGCTGTCAGCATCATATTAGCCACGGCAGAAAGCGGGCGGTTTTTAAAAAAATGGTGCCGGGAATAGGATTCGAACCTACGACCTACGCATTACGAATGCGCCGCTCTACCAACTGAGCTATCCCGGCAACGGGCCCGGCAGGACGCCGGGGCGCGCATCTTAAACGCGTCGCAAGCGGATGAAAAGTTCGATGCCCGCGTATTCCATGCCCGCCGGGGGCGGCGGCAGCTGCTCGAAACGCACGGTTTCGGGGGGCAGATCGGTCAGGGCGCCGGTGTCGACGTCCTGAAAATGGAAGTGCGGGGTGGTGTTCGAGTCGAACCAGGCGCGATCGCCGTCGACGGCGAGCTGGCGGATCACCCCTTTTCCGGCGAGCAAATTGAGGGTGTTATAGACCGTCGCCTTAGAGACTTTTTCGCCGCGGTTTCGCAGTTCGGCGAGGATTTGATCCGCTGTCAGGTGCAGCGGGGCCGCGAGCAACACGCTCGCGATGCGTACCCGCTGCGCCGTCGGCAGGATGCCGCAGCCGCGCAAGCGCTCGTTGACCATGTCCGGGTGTATCGCGTTCATGACACCGAAGTATAGGGCAGCTACCCGGGACGGGCCACGCGCAGCTCCCGCGGGAGTCCGAAAACGACATGCTCCTCGCGACCTGCGAGCTCACGGGGAGCCTCTGCCCCCCAATCCTTGAGCCGCTCGATGACCTCGCGCACCAGCACCTCGGGAGCCGAGGCGCCGGCCGAGACGCCGACGCAACGTTTGCCCGCGAACCAGTCGCGCTGCAGATCGGCCGCTCCATCGACGAGATACGACGGGACGCCACCCCGATTGCCAAGCTCGACGAGGCGGTTCGTATTGGAGCTTTCGCGCGAGCCAACCACCACCAGCACGTCAGCCTCGCGCAGCAAATCTTTGACAGCATCTTGTCGATTCTGCGTGGCATAGCAGATGTCTTCTTTGCGTGGACTTGCAAGCTCGGGAAAACGCCGACGCAACACGGCAACGATCCCGGCCGTATCGTCGACCGAAAGCGTGGTCTGCGTCACGAAGGCGAGCTTGGCCGGATCTTTGATCTTGATACGCTCGGCATCGTCCGTCGACTCGATGAGATGGATGCAACCACCAAACGAGGTGTCGAAACGCCCGAGCGTGCCCTCGACCTCGGGGTGACCGTTGTGCCCGATGAGGATCACCTCGCGGGCATCGAGGGCATAACGACGTACTTCCATATGAACTTTGGTGACGAGCGGACAGGTTGCATCGAACACATTGAGCGCACGCCGCTTGGCCTCTTCTTCGACGGCAGACGACACGCCATGCGCCGAGAAAATGACCTTTGCGCCATCGGGCACTTCGTCGAGTTCTTCGACGAATATCGCGCCCATTTGCCGCAGCCGCTCGACCACATGCCGGTTGTGTACGACCTCGTGCCGAACGTGGATCGGTGCGCCAAATAGCGTGATCGCGCGTTCGACGATCTCGATGGCGCGGTCCACCCCGGCACAAAAACCACGTGGATTGGCGAGCAGTATTTTCATGGTATGCGCCCTGCCCCGCGGCTACGCCGCCAATCGGCGAACGCGTCCCAGAGGAGCAGCACGGCACCCACCGTGATGGCGGAATCGGCAATGTTGAAGGCCGGAAAATAGGCCTGCTGCCAGTGCACGTGGATGAAGTCGACCACGTAGCCGTGTTCGATGCGATCGATCACGTTGCCGATTGCCCCGGCGATCACGAGCGCAAGCGCCGCAGCGAGAATACCATCGCGGCGCGCATGCAGCGTACGCAGCCAGATCAGCAGCAACACGATGACGACCACCGCCAGCACACTCAAAAAATGCCGCTGCCAACCGCCCGCCCCCGCTAGAAAACTGAACCCTGCGCCCGGATTATGCAGCCGAGTGATGTCAAGCCAAAAAAACACGGGCGTGAATTCGCCGAGCAAAACATTGATCTCGATCCAGCCCTTGCTCCACTGATCAGCAACGATCAACAGCACAGTCAACAGCAGCCAGCGCCAACCGGACTCGCGCAGGCTGACCGCACGCAAAGCGTCGCGCAAGGACTGGGGTTTTTCGGTCTCGCTCATGCGCAGTGACGCGTTTCGCCCGCACCGGCGACATTGGTCACGCAGCGACCGCAAAGCCCCGGGTGCTCGACGTGACTGCCGACATCGTCGCGGCGGTGCCAGCAGCGCACGCATTTCGGCGCCGTGGTCGGTCGTACGCGCACGCTGCGGCTCTCGACGCTGGCATCGACCAGCACGCGTGCCGCGGAAGTGATGAAGAAAAATCGCAGTTCATCGCCGAGCACTGCATAGCGCGCGTGCTCGGCAGCAGCACAAAGAATATCGACCTCGGCTTCGAGCGGTGAGCCGATCTCGCCCGCTTCGCGCAAGCGCTCGAGCTCGCGCGTGACCTCGGCGCGCAGCGCGAGCAGTGCATCCCAGTCGATGTTCTCGGCAGGCACTTCGGGCAAGGCATGCCAGAGTGCATGGAACACCGAAGCCTCACGCTTGCCGGACAACTGCGCCCAGACTTCTTCGGCGGTGAACGAAAGCACGGGCGCGAGCCAGCGCACCATAGCTTCGACGATGTGATACATCGCAGTCTGCGCGGAGCGCCGCGCGTGACTGCGCGTGGGCGTGGTGTACAGCCGATCTTTGAGCACATCGAGGTAGCAGCCACCGAGCTCGGTCACGCAGAAGCCGTGCGCCTTCTGATAGACGAGGTGAAATTCGTAGTTGCGGTAGGCGGCGATGATTTCGTCTTGCAACTCGCGCGTGCGCCGCAGGGCCCAGCGATCGAGCGCCACCATCTCGGCGACCGGTACGGCATCGCGCGCCGGGTCGAATCCCGCCAAGTTGCCGAGCAAAAAGCGCACGGTGTTACGGATGCGACGATAACTGTCCGACATGCGCTTGAGGATCTCATCCGATACGCTCATTTCATTGGCGTAGTCGGTCGAGACGACCCACAGTCGCAGCACGTCGGCACCGAGGCTCTGCATCACTTGTTGCGGGGCGATGACGTTACCGAGCGACTTTGACATCTTGCGGCCCTTGTCATCGACCGTGAAACCGTGCGTCAGCACGCCCTTGTACGGCGCGCGCGCATAGAGCGCTTCGGACATGAGCAGCGATGAGTGGAACCAACCGCGATGCTGATCCGAACCTTCGAGATAAAGATCGACGGGACCGGCAATCTCCGGACGCTGCGCCGCCACACATTCGAATGAGAGCCCTGAGTCGGCCCAGACGTCCATGACGTCATTGACCTTGTCGTAGTGGTCGGCCTCGGCACCCAGTAACTCTGCCGGGGCGAGCGCGAACCACGCCTCGATGCCGCCCTGCTCCACTTTATCGGCTGCCCGAGCAATGAGATCGAGGGTTTGCGGATGCAACTCGCCCGTGACTTTATGCACGAACAGCGGAATCGGCACACCCCAGGTGCGTTGCCGCGAGATACACCAGTCCGGACGGTTCTCGATCATGCCAGTGATACGCTGCTCACCCCATGAAGGTGTCCATTGCACATTTTTGATGTCAGCGAGCGCCTGCACTCGCAGATCTTTTTGATCCATGCTGATGAACCACTGCGGCGTCGCGCGGAAGATCACCGGCGTCTTGTGACGCCAGCAGTGCGGATAACTGTGCTGATAAGGCGCGTGATGGATCAAGGTGCCCCGCTCGCGCATCAGCGCGATCACGCGCTCGCCGCCCTCATCGATCTTGAGCCCCTCGACGATCGGCGTGCCGGCAATGAATCGGCCATCATCACCCACCGGATTATGCACGGGCAGACCATATCTTTGACCGACCGCGAAGTCCTCCTGGCCGTGCGCGGGCGCCGTGTGTACGGCTCCGGTGCCGGCATCGAGCGTGACGTGATCGCCAGTGATCACCGGTACCCGCTTGTCGAGAAAAGGATGCTGCAGCTTGAGCCCCTCGAGGGCACTGCCCGGGAAGCGCGCGAGTACCTCGACCTCGGCGATGCCGTAACGTTTGCTCGCCGCAGCCACAAGAACGCTCGCCAGCACCAAAAGCTGCGAGCGCGACCGCACGAGCGCATAGTCGATCGCCGCGCCCACGGCGACCGCCTCGTTCGCCGGCAGCGTCCAGGGCGTGGTGGTCCAGATCGCGATCGATACGCCAGCGGCGCCAAGCAGCGCCGGCGACACGCCCGTGCGTTCGCTAAAAACCGTCAAATCTTTGAAGGCGAAGGCGACATCAATGGCCGGCGAAGTCTTGTCTTCATACTCGACCTCGGCCTCGGCCAAAGCCGAGCGGCAGTCGAGACACCAGTGCACCGGCTTCGCGCCCTTGTAGAGATGCCCATTGCGCACGATGCGCCCGAAAGCCCGCATCTGCTCGGCCTCGAAGCTGAAATCCATGGTGCGATACGGCCGATCCCAATCGCCGAGCACCCCGAGGCGCTTGAAATCCGCGCGCTGCAGCTCGATCTGCTCGGCTGCGAAGGCGCGACAGGCCGCGCGAAAGGCGTTCACATCGAGCTTTTGGCCTGGGCGTCCATGCTTTTTTTCGACCGCGAGTTCGATCGGCAGGCCATGGCAGTCCCAACCCGGAATGTAGGGCGCATCGTAACCTTCGAGGGTGCGCGACTTGACGATAATATCTTTGAGTATTTTATTGAGAGCATGGCCGATGTGAATGCTGCCGTTGGCGTACGGCGGCCCATCGTGCAGTACGAAACGCGGCCGGCCGCGCGCAATCTCGCGCAGCCGTCCGTAGGTGTCGTCCTTTTGCCAGCGCTCCACGACGCCCGGCTCGCGCACCGCGAGATCCGCCTTCATGGGGAATTCGGTCTGCGGCAAATTGACTGTCTGCTTGTAGTCGGTCACGTCTTGTTCACCAGTTCGCGCGCCTCGCGCGCATCCACCTGCATCTGCACCACCATCAACTCCACGCTCTCGAAGCGCACCTCGCCGCGCAGGTGAGCGACGAATTCGACCTCGAGTTCGCGACCATAAAGGTCACCGGAAAAATCGAACACCACGGTTTCGAGCAAAGGTTCGATACCCCCCACCGTGGGGCGAGTGCCCAAACTTGCCACCCCGCCCATCGGCGTCGGGGCAATGCCGTGGACCCGCACGGCAAAGATGCCCCCGAAAGGGATGCGTCGTCGCCGCAGACGAATGTTAGCCGTCGGGAAGCCGAGTGTGCGGCCGAGTTGCTGCCCGCGTACCACCCGACCGCGTATCGAGTAGGGCCTGCCGAGCAGGCGCCCGGCGCGCGCGAGGTCAAACGCCTCGAGCGCCTCGCGCACCAGCGAGCTGCTGACCCGCTCCTCGCCGACCCGCACCGGATCGAGCACCTCGACCACGAAGCCATGACTCGCTCCGGCGGCCTGCAAAAAAGCGGCGCTCGCCTCGCCATGCCGCCCGAAACGAAAGTCGTGACCCACCACGATGCCCGTGACCCCAAGGTCTTCGATCAACAGGCGCAGGAATTCGCCGCCTGTAAGCGTGCGCAGTGCCGCGTCGAAGCGCAGCACGATGAGCGCATCGAGCCCACTGCCCTCGAGCAGGCGCCAGCGCTCGCGAAAATTCGTTAACCGCGCCGGAGGCGAGTCGGGGTTCAAAAATTCGCGCGGCATGGGTTCGAAGCTGAGGATCAGCGCTGGCCGACCGCTGGCCCGCGCGCGGGCTCGCGTACGTTCGATGAGTTCGCGATGCCCTAAGTGCAGTCCATCAAAACTGCCGAGCGTGAGTACGCCACCGCGCAGTGCCGCAGGCACCTGTTTGGTCCCCCGCAGCAACTTCATCGCAGGTCCCTGGGCCGCAGACCGAGCAGCCAGAGCACGGCCGCGTAGACGAACGCCCCGGCACCGATGCAGCCGGCAAGGCGCAGCGCGCGCAGCGCCGGCGAGGCCGCGACCCAGCTCTCGAGGGCGGGCGCCGCCCAGATCAGCGCCAGCGCCATCGCGAGATTGGCGACGAGCGCACGCAGCAGCAACGCTTGCCAACCCGCCGCAGGATGATACACGCCATCGCGCCGCAGACCCCGCCACAATAAAAAACTGTTCACCGCAGCAGAGATGCAGGTCGAGGTCGCCAGCAGTACGAACGGCGTGGCGAAGCCCGCAAAGTGCGCGGGCAGCACGACGCCCACGTTCAGCCCCATGTTGACCGCGAGCGCAATCAAGCCGACCCGAACCGGAGTTTTGGTGTCTTGGCGCGCGAAGTAGCCCGGCGCTAATACTTTGACCAGACTGAAACCGATCAGACCCCAGGAATAGGCCATCAAACCGTATTGCGTCATCTGCACGTCGCGCGCCGAAAACTTGCCATAACCAAAGATGGTGGCAGTGATGGGCCCGGCCAATACCAATAAACCGACAGCTGCCGGAACGACCACCACGATCACGAGTCGCAGCGACCAATCGAGCGTGGCAGAAAAGCGCTCGATATCGCCGGCGGAATGCTGCGAGGAAAGCCGCGGCAAAATCACGGTGGCGAGCGCGATGCTGAACACACCGAGCGCGAACTCCATCAGTCGATCGGCGTAATACAGCCAAGCAATGCTGCCGGTCACCAAAAACGAGGCGATCAAAGTATCGAGCAGCAAACTGATCTGCGCCATCGAGGAGCCGATGATGCCGGGCACCATCAGTTTACCGATGCGGCGTACGCCTTCGGCGGCGGGCTGCCAGCGCGGTCTCGACAGCAGGCCGAGCTTGGCCACCGCGGGCAATTGGATGAGCACCTGCGCAACGCCCGCGACGAACACGCCGATCGCCAGCACGATGCCCGGGTTGTCCGCGCGCGTCGCGATGCCGATCGCGAACAAAATCATCACGAAGTTCATGACCACCTGCGTGAAGGCTGGCACGGCGAAGCGACCGTAACTGTTGAGTGCGCCACTGAAGAGCGCAGTCAAAGAAATGAAGAAGAGATACGGGAAGGTCCAGCGCAGCATGTCGACGGCAAGTTCGTACTTGCCCGCCTCCTGCGTGAAGCCGGGCGCAAACAACAAGATGATGATCGGCGCTGCGACCACCCCGATGAGCGTGACCACGAACAGCACCGCGCCGAGCGTGCCGACCACCCCGCCGACGAGCTCGCGCACTTCGGCCTGCTCGCGCCGGACCTTGTACTCGCTGATCACGGGCACGAACGACTGCGAGAACGCGCCCTCGGCGAACAGCCGGCGCAGGAAGTTCGGGATCTTGAAGGCGACCAAAAAGGCGTCCATCAGGGTGCCGGCGCCGAAGGTCTGCGAATAGACCATATCGCGCAGCAGACCGGTGACCCGGGACAACAGCGTGGTGAGGCCCACCACCGAGGTGCTCTTGAAGATCGCGCGACTCATAGAAGCCGGGCGAACTATACCGGAGCCGCCCCGAATCAGCGTTGACAACCCCCCGTCCCGCCACGAAAATACGCGCCTTTTTACCGACCCGAGCACCCTACGTGGCCAATATCAAGTCCGCCGAAAAAGCCGCCCGCCAAGCCATCAAGCATCGCGCGCGCAATGTCGCCCTGCGTTCGCGCTCCCGCTCCGCCATTCGCGATGCGGGCGAGGCCATCGCCAAGGGTGACAAGAACGCCCCGGCGGTTTATCGCAAAGCCACCTCCACGGTCGACGCCATGGTCAACAAGGGTCTCGTGCACAAGAACAAGGCCGCTCGCCACAAATCGCGTCTGGCCGCCAAGCTGAAAAAGCTCGCCGGCAAATAATCTCGTCCAAGAGCAACCCCGCCTGAGGTCTTCAGCGCGAGGTTTTCTTTGCCTCGAAGGGCAAGCCCGGTACCCAGACGGGCTCCTCTCGGCTCCCCTCCTCGCTTCCCTCGACCTGCAGCATCAGTGGCAGGCGAGCCTCGCTGGCGGCAATCTCGCGCCAGTCTCGACCCTCGGGCCAGGGCTCGAGGGCACCGACGAGTGCCCACAGCAGATTGAGCGAGCGCGTCTGGCCGCTACGCCGCACCGCGAGATAAGCCTCGAGGGCGCCGATGCACCGCAAATCTTCGACGCTGCGAATACCGACACCGGCCAGCATGCGCTCGGCCTGCGGCCCGAGGTTACGCAGATCACAAATGCGCAGCCGCAATTTGCCGGCTGCGAGTCGCCTGCGAACCTTGGGGTTACGCTCCGGCATTCTTCTCCTCGAGAAAGCCCATCACGGCCTCGGTGAGCTCGCGCGTCCCGGCTCCGGTCGCGCCCGAGATCAAGAACCATGGTCCTTTGTGGCGCAGCGAGCGCACGATCGCCTTGGCTTTTTTCTCGGCCTCGGCGGGCGGCAGCAGATCGCTTTTGTTGATCACCAGCCAGCGCGGCTTGGTGGCGAGATCTTTGGAGAATTTTTTGAGCTCGCCGATGATCGCGCGCGCATCTTTCACGGGATCAGCCTCAGGATCGAGCGGCGCCATATCGAGCAGATGCAACAGCACTCGGGTGCGCTGCAAATGCTTCAAAAATCGGATGCCAAGACCTGCGCCCTCGGCAGCGCCCTCGATGAGCCCAGGGATATCGGCCATCACGAAGCTGCGATGCTCGCCGCAATACACGACCCCGAGATTGGGGTGCAGCGTAGTGAAGGGATAATCGGCGACTTTCGGTCGCGCCGACGACACCGCACGAATGAGCGTGGATTTGCCGGCATTCGGCAAACCCAGCAAACCGACATCAGCGATGACCTTGAGCTCGAGCTCGAGTGAACGCTTCTCGCCCGGCAGGCCAGGACCAAAAGTGCGCGGCGCGCGATTGGTGCTGGTCTTGAATTTGGCGTTGCCCCAACCGCCCTTGCCGCCGTGCGCCACGAGCAGCACATCGCCCTCGCACACGAGATCGCCAAGCTGCTCGCTGGTTTCGGAGTCGCGCACCACCGTGCCAATCGGCACGGCGACGTAAAGATCATCGCCGCCGCGGCCGGTGCAATCGTTACCGCTGCCCGCCTCGCCCGACTGCGCCTTGTACGTGCGCTCGACACGAAAATCAGCGAGCGTGTTGATACCCGCGGCCGCGCGCAACCAGACGCTGCCGCCATGGCCGCCATCACCACCATCGGGGCCGCCGAAGGGGACGAACTTCTCGCGACGGAAACTCATGCAGCCGCGGCCGCCGTTCCCCGCCTGCACGCGAAGTTTTGCCTCATCGACGAATTTCATTGGTGTGCCTCGACGCCTCGCTAACCGACCCCTCGCGAACCGCGCCTCTGCGTAGTTTGCAAACAAAAACCCCGGCACGCGGCCGGGGTTTGCAATGCGTGGACCGCGTTCGCCGTCAGTCGGCGACCACGCTCACGTACACCCGCTGCTCGGCGCCACGGCGCTTGAAGTGGACCTTGCCGTCCGACAGGGCGAACAGCGTGTGGTCGGTACCGATGCCGACGTTGTTGCCCGGGTGATACTGCGTACCGCGCTGACGGATGATGATGTTTCCCGCCGCGACCTGCTCGCCGCCAAACGCTTTGACGCCGAGACGCTTGCTGTGTGACTCGCGGCCGTTCTTGGTACTGCCGCCTGCCTTTTTATGTGCCATATGTCGTACTCCGAGGGATCAGCCGGCCTGGATGCCAGTGACCTTGATTTCAGTGAACTGCTGCCGGTGGTTCTTCATGCGCAGGTAGTGCTTGCGGCGGCGAAACTTGACGATGCTTACCTTGTCGCCCTGGCCATGGCGCTGCACGGTCGCCGAGACCGACGCCCCCGCGAGCAGCGGCGAGCCGACCTTGACGGTTTCGCCCGAACCCACCAGCAGCACATCGCCGAACTTGACCTCTGCACCCGGCTCTGCCGCGAGCTTCTCCACGCGCAGCACGCTGCCCGCTTCGACCCGATATTGTTTGCCGCCCGTGGCGATGACCGCGTACATGTGGAGACCTCCGGAAAAGGCCGCGCATTCTACTGTCCAACCCCCTGTCGGTCAAACCCGCCAGCAGGCCCCGAAGTCCCCGTCCGATCAATGGGTTACTGGGCGGTTATTGGCAGCAAATCGCCCCGCCTTCCGGGCAGTTCCGCTACCATGTCGGCCCCATGAACACTCTGGCCACGGTCAAGGACCTGGTGCGTCAGGATTTGGTGGCGGTCGACGCCGTCATCCGCGCCAGCATGAAAAGCTCGGTAGCCCTCGTTGACCAGGTGGCCGAACACATTA
>VGUP01000087.1 GCA_016874175.1 Gammaproteobacteria bacterium
ACGCTGCTGCTCGAGGGTGAGCGGGTGCGCATGGTACTCGGCACACCGGGCGGCTCGACTATTTTCACCAGTGTTTTTCAGACCATGGTGAATCGTCTCGACTTCGGGATGAGCGCGGCTGATGCCGTTGCCGCCTCGAGATTTCATCATCAGTTGTTGCCACCGACCCTGATCGTGTACAGCCGCTGCTGCGCACTGGGTGATGAACGCACGCAACGCGAGCTCAAGACCCTCGGCTACGACGTCAAGCAAAGCCCTTGGGAATTCGGTGACCTGCAGTTGATCGATATCGATGCCGATGGCGTCGTCACGGCCGCTGCAGATCCGCGCGGACGCGGCGTCGCCCGCGTATTCGACGTTCGCTAGTTCGCTGGACCTTCGGGCGGCGACAGACGTACGGTCTCGTCGCGCAAGGGGCGCGGCGTCACGTCCACCGGCTCGATGGGCTCGAGTCTGGTGGAATCGAGCGCCGGGTCGAGATCGCGCAGTCGCCGCGCAGTGACCAGCACCCGGCTCTCCAAAGAATTGATGGCTGAATTGTAGCTGTCTACCGCTTGGCGGATGCCCTTGCCCACCTTGACCCAGTGCTCACCCATGACGGCGAGCCGGTCATAAAGATCTTTGCCGAGCGTGCTGATTTTCTCGGCGTTGCGCGCGATCTCTTCCTGGCGCCAGCCATAGGCGACCGCTCGCAACAAGGCGATGAGCGAGGTCGGTGTCGCGATCATCACGCCCTGCTCGACACCCGCTTCGATCAGCGCCGGATCCTGCTCGAGCGCTGCACTGAAGAACACCTCGCCCGGCAAGAACAGCACCACAAACTCCGCACTGCCACGCACCTCTGCGGCGTAACCCTTGCGCGAGAGCGCTGCCAGATGGCCCTTCACGGCTTTGGCATGCTCCTGCAAGCGCAGCGTGCGCGTTGTGTCGTCCCGCGCTTCGAGCGCGGCGAGATAGCCCGCCAGCGGCACCTTGGAGTCGACGATCACACTGCGACCCCTGGGCAAATGGATGATGAGGTCGGGGCGCAATTTGCCGTCTTCGCCTTCGATCGAATGTTGCTCGCGGAAATCGCAGTAATCGAGCATGCCTGCAAGTTCGACCACGCGCCGCAACTGGATTTCGCCCCAGCGGCCACGTACGGTCGGCTGCCGTAGCGCACCGACAAGGTTACTGGTCTCGCTGCGCAGTGCCACCTGCTCGCGCATCAGCTGCTGCACCTGCTCCGTCATCGATTGATAGGCCACCGCACGGTTTTTTTCGAGGTCTCTGACCTGGACGTCGAACTTGTCCAAGGATTCGCGGATGGGCTTCAGGCTGTCGTCGATCCGGCGCTGCCGCGTCTCGAGGTCGGTTCGTGCCTGCGCTTGGAAAGTTTCGAGCTGCGTGCGCGCAAGATCGAGGAACTGCTGATTATTGCTGCGCAGGGCATCGGCAGAAATTGCCTTGAATGCATTGGCGAGCTGATCGCGCGCCGTCTCGAGCAGCGCCAGCTTTTCGGCAGAGACCGCTTGCTCGCGCGCGAGCGTGGCCTGCAACGCAGCGTTCTCGGCGGTGAGCGCAAGCACCCGCGACTGCAGCTGCTCGATCTCGGCAAGAAATCGCGCCGACGGGCGCTGCCGCACGAACAGCACGCCCAAGAACGCGCCGATCGCGCTGCCCGCCAGAAACAACAACAAAAAAGCCCAAGACTCTGTCACCGCTATCACCCGCCCAGCTATTCGGCGCTCGATGCGCCCTCACGGATTCGCCCTCACTATAGAGCCGATCAGGCGCAAATGGTGAGCCATGCGCCCCCGTGACAAAATGCGCGTATGAAACGAACCCGCGCGCCCCGCACTCCCCGCAGCCTCCGCGCCGCCGAGCCGCCGCGGCCGGCGAATTCCGACTGCTACGACGTCATCGTCATCGGCGCGGGATCCGCCGGTTTGCCGCTCGCGATCCGCGCGGCCGAACGCGGCGCCCGCGTACTGCAGCTCGAGGCCGACTATCGTATCGGCGGTACCCTGCACTGGTCATCAGGACAAATCAGTGCGGCGGGTACCCGGCTGCAACGGTCGCGAGGTATCGAAGACAGCCCCAATGAGCACTTCCGCGACGCGCAGCGCATCGCCCACGGGCGTATCGATCCGGTGGTGCTGCGCCTTTTCGTCGATCATGCTGCGGCCACCATCGACTGGTTGATGGATCTGGGTTTTGCGCCTGCACCCGGAACGCCGGTGGCCGGCGAGGCCCACGAAGCTTATTCAACCCGGCGATATCTTTGGGGTGCGAACAAGGGGCTGTCCATCCTCGAAGCTCTGCGGCCCACCCACGCCCGCTGGGTACGCGAGGGCAGCATCGATCTGCGACTGCAGACCCGTATGACTCGACTGTTGACGAATACGCAAAGCGCGGTGATTGGCGTGCGGGCGAGCACGCCAGCCGGCGAGGTCGAGTTCCAGGGGCGGAACGTCGTGCTCGCCAGTGGCGGCTATGCAGCCAACCCGGAGCTCTGGAAAAAACTCACGCCCGCCTATCCACTCTGCTCGCATGCCAACCCCTATTCGCGCGGTGATGGCATCGTGGCGGCCAGTGCGCTCGGTGCACCCGTTGACGGCAGCGACAAATTTCTTTGCACCTTTGCAGGTGTACTCGAAGATCCGCGCGATCCGCGCTCCGGCGCCTTCCTGCTGCTCTCGCCGGGGGCGCGCAAAGTATGGGAAATCTTTGTCGATCTGCGCGGCCGCCGCTTCATGCAAGAGGACCATCCGAGCATCGACTATCGCGAGCGCGCCCTGCTGCGCCAGCCCGACACACGCATGAATATCGTGTTCGATGAGGGGATCCTGCAGAACGCGGCGACGATCACCCTCGACTCGACGGCAACCTATCGCGCACGCTTCGGTCGCCACCCGGCATTCGTAAAGGCAAAAACCCTAGCCGAACTCGCGCGCCAGCTCGGGGTACCGGCGGCCAATTTGCGCCGCAGCGTGCGCGAGTACAACGCCGCCGTCGCGGCCCGCGTCGATCATCGACAGGGCAAGCAATTTTTGATCCGCCCCATCGAAAAGCCGCCCTTCTATGCCATCAAAGCACAGGGACTCACGGTATTGAGCCCGGCGGGTCTCAAAGTCGATCGCAAACTGCGGGTGATCGGCGGTAACGACCGACCGATCCGCAATCTCTACGCGGCCGGCGAAGTACTCGGCTTCGGCAGAACATCGGGAGATGCTTTCGTTGGCGGGCTCTCGCTGACGCCGGCACTGACCTTCGGTCGTCTGCTCGGCGAGCAATTGCTGAGCTGGTAGCTCGCGTGGCAGTCGACGGCTGATCAGCGTCGATCAGTTGCCGATGAGGCGAGAGCCGCCTTTGGCGAGCGCAATCTCGAGCAGCATCGGCAGCAGGCGCTTGCGGGCCTCATCGAACGACACCGCAGAGAGCGCGAAGCGCACGGCGAGCGCCGCAACGGGCTCGCCGTCGACCATCACCGGAACGGCAAAGCTCCCCTGTTCGGTGAGTCGCAGCGGACGCGTGCAGCGTGCATGCCCGCGCTCGCGGGTCAGCGCCATATCGCGCTCAAAGGCAGCGCGATCTGTCCAAGTTGCCAGCGTCTCTTCAGGTCGATCTGGCCAAAGACAATCGAGCAGCGTGTCGCGAACCCGCAGACTCGAAAACGCGACGATGGCGCGACCAGAGGCTGTAGTCAGCACCGGCACACGCATGCCACGCTCAAAGTATTCGACGGCGAAACCGCTTTCGCGGTCGGTGGAATCGTCGATCAGCATCTGCGGAAATTGCAGCCTCATCAGGCTCATCGGCCACTGCACACGCGTAGCGGCCGCATGCATGGCCGCGCGTACCGGCTCGAGTCGCTCGGCCGCGAGATCAAAACCGTGACTCAGGGTTGCCGCGCGCAGCGTGAGCGCATGCCGGCGATTCGGCAGACGCTCGACATAGCCTTCGGCTTCGAGCGTGGCGAGGCAGCGATTGACCGTGGTCCGGGCGAGTCGTAATTTTTGACTGAGAGCGGCGGTGGTCAGCGGCCCGTGACGATTCAGCGCCTCGATGATTTCGAGGCCGCGCAGCAGCACGCGCACCGGGGTCGGATGTCCCCGGGACGCGCGCCGCTCTGCCCCGCTCAATTCGTCGAGGTCGTCCTCACCGGCCTTGCCGATCGCAACCGGCTCATCCATCAGCCAGCAGCGCTCTCTTCCTCGCCCACGGTGGGCTCATCGGATTCGCCACCCGTAGCCCCCACATCCATGAAGCTGCGCGAAGAGGTGTCTTCGAGCTTGCGTCGACGATGAGCATGGGCGGCAAAGCCCGTACCCGCCGGGATGAGGCGACCGACGATGACGTTTTCCTTGAGACCACGCAGATCGTCCTTGAGACCGCGGACCGCGGCCTCGGTGAGGACGCGCGTGGTTTCCTGGAACGACGCCGCCGAGATGAAGGACTCGGTGGCGAGCGATGCCTTGGTGATACCGAGCAACACCGGCGCCAACGCGGCACCCTGCTTGCCCTCTTCACTCATGCGATCGTTGATGTCGAGCGCACGCGAGCGATCAAGCTGCTCGCCCTTGAGTAGCGACGTCTCACCTGAACCCGTGACTTCGGCTTTGCGCAGCATTTGCCGGATGATCACTTCGATGTGCTTGTCGTTGATCTTCACGCCCTGCAGACGATAGACGTCCTGGATTTCACGCACGAGATAGTTGGCGAGCGCCTCGACGCCCTGCAAACGCAGGATGTCGTGCGGGTTCGGCTCGCCGTCGGCGATTACTTCACCGCGGCTCACGCCTTCACCTTCGAACACGTTGAGCTGGCGCCACTTCGGAATCAGCTCTTCGTACTTCTCACCTTTCTCGTCGGTGATGATCAGACGACGCTTGCCCTTGGTTTCTTTGCCGAAGCTCACTGTGCCGCTCTTCTCGGCGAGAATCGCCGGATCCTTCGGCTTGCGGGCTTCGAAAAGATCGGCGACGCGCGGCAGACCGCCGGTGATGTCGCGAGTCTTCGAAGATTCCTGCGGGATGCGCGCGATGATATCGCCGACGGACACCTTGGCGCCGTCTTCGAGGCTGATGAGCGCACCCGCCGGCAGCGTGTACACCGCCGGAATCTCGGTGTTGGCGAACGGCACTTCCTTGCCCTTCGCGTTCACGAGCTTGATGGTTGGGCGCAGCTCCTTGCCACCGCGCTGCTTGCTCGCATCCATGACCACCACGGAGGAGAGGCCCGTGACTTCGTCGACCTGACGGGTCACCGTCAGACCATCAACGAAATCTTGGAAGCGCAGGAAACCCGCCACTTCGGTGACGACCGGGTGGGTGTGCGGATCCCAAGTCGCGACCGTTTGCCCCGCTGGAACCAGCGTGCCTTCGGTGGAGCTGATCTGCGCGCCGTAGGGAATCTTGTAGCGCTCGCGCTCGCGACCGAACTCATCGACCACGCCGATTTCACCCGAGCGCGAGACCGCGACCAGATAACCCTTCTCATGGGCAACCGTCTTCACGTTGTGGAAACGCAGCGTGCCCTTGTTGCGTACCTCGACACTCGAGGCCGCGGCGGCACGTGATGCGGCACCACCGATGTGGAAGGTACGCATCGTGAGCTGTGTGCCCGGCTCGCCGATCGACTGAGCGGCCATGACGCCAACCGCTTCACCAATGTTGATGATGCGACCACGCGCGAGATCGCGGCCGTAGCACATGGCGCAAACGCCGTAACGCGTTTCGCAAGTGATGGGCGAACGCACCGAGACCTGATCGACACCGTGCTGCTCGAGCATGCGCACGAGCTGCTCGTCGATGAGCGTACCAGCTTCGACCAGCACCGCGCCCTTGCCACCCGGACGCAAAACGTCTTCGACGACCACGCGACCGAGCACGCGCTCACCGAGCCCTTCGACCACGTCACCACCTTCAACGAGCGGCGTAACGCTCAGCCCGTTAGTGGTGCCGCAATCGGTCTCCGTGACCACGAGATCCTGCGCGACGTCGACGAGACGACGCGTCAGGTAACCCGAGTTCGCAGTCTTCAACGCGGTGTCGGCGAGACCCTTGCGAGCGCCGTGCGTCGAAATGAAGTACTGCAACACGTTCAGGCCCTCACGGAAGTTCGCCGTGATCGGCGTCTCGATGATCGAGCCGTCGGGCTTGGCCATCAGGCCGCGCATACCGGCGAGCTGACGAATCTGCGCCGCGCTACCGCGGGCGCCCGAGTCGGCCATCATGAAGATCGAGTTGAAGGACTTTTGACGGTGCTTCTGACCCTTGATGTCGGTCGCCTCTTCGGAACCGAGCTTCTCCATCATCGCCTTGGCAACTTGATCGTTGGCGCGCGACCAAATGTCGACGACTTTGTTGTAGCGCTCGCCGTTGGTGACGAGACCCGAGGAGTACTGATCCTGGATCTCCTTCACTTCGCGATCGGCCGCAGCCACGATCTTGACCTTTTGATCAGGGATGACGATGTCATCGATGCCGAAAGAGACCGAAGCACGGGTCGCATAGTGGAAACCCGTATACATCAGTCGATCAGCGAAGATGACCGTATCTTTGAGACCCAGCTGCCGGTAGCAGGCATTGATGGTCGCCGAGATCGCCTTCTTGGTCATGTCCTGATTGACGATGTCGAAGGACAGGCCTTCCGGCAACACCTCGGACAGCAACGAGCGACCCACGGTGGTCTTTACCAGTCGACGACGCGGCTTCTTCTCGCCGTTCTCGATGATGGTTTCATTGATGCGCACCCGGATGCGCGACTGCAAATGCACCTGCCGCGTTTCATAGGCGCGGTGCACTTCGCCGACATCGGAGAACATCATGTCTTCGCCCGGCGCGCCGATACTCTCGCGAGTCATGTAGTAGAGACCGAGCACGACGTCTTGCGACGGCACGATGATCGGATCACCGTTGGCGGGCGAGAGGATGTTATTCGACGACATCATCAGGGCGCGGGCCTCGAGCTGCGCCTCGAGCGACAGCGGCACGTGCACGGCCATCTGGTCACCGTCGAAGTCCGCGTTGAACGCGGTGCAGACGAGCGGATGCAGCTGGATCGCCTTGCCTTCGATCAGCACCGGCTCGAACGCCTGAATGCCGAGACGGTGCAGCGTCGGTGCGCGATTGAGCAGAACCGGATGCTCGCGGATCACCTCCGAGAGGATGTCCCAAACTTCCGGCCCCTCACGCTCGACCAGGCGCTTGGCAGCCTTGATGGTCGAAGCATCGCCGCGCAGCTGAAGCTTCTGGAAAATGAATGGCTTGAACAATTCGAGCGCCATTTTCTTTGGCAGACCGCACTGGTGCAGACGCAGCGTCGGGCCGACCACGATGACCGAACGGCCCGAGTAGTCGACACGCTTGCCGAGCAGGTTCTGGCGGAAGCGACCCTGCTTGCCTTTGATCATGTCGGCGAGCGACTTGAGCGGGCGCTTGTTGGTGCCAGTGATGGCACGGCCGCGACGGCCGTTGTCGAGCAGGGCATCGACCGCCTCCTGCAGCATGCGCTTCTCGTTACGCACGATGATGTCGGGCGCATTGAGCTCGAGCAGGCGACGCAGGCGGTTGTTACGATTGATGACGCGACGATAGAGATCGTTCAGGTCGGAAGTCGCAAAGCGACCGCCGTCGAGCGGCACGAGCGGCCGCAGATCGGGCGGCAGCACCGGCAGAATGGTCATCACCATCCACTCCGGACGATTGCCCGACTCAATGAACGACTCGATCAGCTTCAGGCGCTTCGAGAGCCGCTTGAGCTTGGTCTCGGAGCTGGTGTTGCCCATGCCTTCGCGCGCCTTGCCCACTTCGGCGGCGAGGTCGAGCGAATGCAGCAATTCATAGATGGCCTCGGCGCCCATACGGGCGTCGAACTCATCGCCATGCTGCTCGATGGCCTCGAGATACATCTCGTCGGTGAGCAACTGACCGCGCTGCAGCGGCGTCATGCCCGGATCGATGACCACGAAGGCTTCGAAGTACAGCACGCGCTCGATCTCGCGCAGTGTCATGTCCAGCATCAAGCCGATACGCGACGGCAGCGACTTGAGGAACCAGATGTGCGCCACCGGCGAGGCAAGCTCGATGTGACCCATGCGGTCACGACGAACCTTTGACTGCGTGACTTCGACGCCGCACTTCTCGCAGACCACGCCGCGATGCTTGAGGCGCTTGTACTTGCCGCAAAGACATTCGTAATCTTTGACAGGGCCGAAAATCTTGGCGCAGAAGAGACCGTCACGCTCCGGCTTGAAGGTCCGGTAGTTGATGGTCTCCGGCTTCTTGACCTCGCCAAACGACCACGATCGAATCATCTCGGGCGAGGCGAGGCCGATCTTGATCGAGTCGAATTGCTCGACCGGTGCGTTCTGCTTGAAAATATTGAGTAAGTCTTTCATGGCTGCACCTCAGATCAATCCTGTTCCAGCTCGATGTTGATCGCGAGAGAGCGGATCTCCTTCACGAGCACGTTGAACGACTCGGGCATGCCGGCATCCATCTGGTGATTGCCGTCGACGATGTTCTTGTACATCTTCGTGCGGCCGTTCACGTCGTCCGACTTGACCGTCAACATTTCTTGCAGCGTGTACGCCGCACCGTAAGCCTCGAGCGCCCAGACTTCCATTTCGCCGAAGCGCTGGCCACCGAACTGCGCCTTGCCACCGAGCGGCTGCTGGGTAACGAGCGAGTAAGGTCCGGTCGAACGCGCGTGCATCTTGTCGTCGACTAGGTGGTTGAGCTTCAGCATGTACATGTAGCCCACCGTGACCTGACGCTCGAAGCGCTCGCCCGTACGGCCGTCGGTGAGATTGGTCTGCCCCGAGAGCGGCAGATCCGCAAGCTCGAGCAAACGCTTGATCTCGGCCTCGGCGGCACCATCGAATACCGGCGTGGCGATGGGCACACCACGCGACAAGTTCTTGGCAAGTGCCACGACCTCGGCGTCGTTCAGGCTGTCGATCTTCTCGTGTTGTCCACCGGTCTCGTTGTAGACCCGACCAATGAATTTGCGCAGATCGACGATCGCCTGTTGCTGCTCGAGCATGCGCCCGATCTTGAGACCCAACCCCTTGGCCGCCCAACCGAGGTGAGTCTCCAGCACCTGCCCGACGTTCATGCGCGACGGCACGCCGAGCGGATTGAGCACGACATCGACCGGCGTACCGTCCTCGAGGTACGGCATGTCTTCGACCGGAACGATGGTCGAGATCACGCCCTTGTTGCCGTGACGGCCGGCCATTTTGTCGCCAGGCTGCACGCGGCGCTTCACCGCGAGATACACCTTGACCATCTTGAGCACGCCCGGCGACAGATCGTCACCCTGGGTGATCTTCGACTTCTTGTTCTCGAGCTTGGCTTCGAACATCTTGCGCTGCTCGCGCAAACGCTCGGCGGTCGCTTCGAGCTGGGCGTTGGCGTCTTCGTCGTCGAGACGAATCTCGAACCGGTCGTCACGCTTCACGTCATCGAGATAGTCGGCGGTAATCTTTGAGCCCGACTTGAGTCGGTTCGGACCGCCCGCGGCCACCTTACCGAGCAACATGCCGCGCACGCGCTGAAACATGTCGTCCTCGAGGATGCGCTGCTGATCGCCGAAGTCCTTGCGGACTCGCTCGATTTCGGCCTTCTCGATGGACAGGGCACGCGAATCCTTCTCGACGCCGTCACGCGTGAACACGCGCACATCGATCACCGTGCCGTCCATGCCCGGCGGCACGCGCAGCGAAGTGTCCTTCACGTCGCTGGCCTTCTCGCCGAAGATGGCACGCAGCAACTTCTCTTCCGGCGTCAGCTGCGTCTCGCCCTTCGGCGTGACCTTGCCGACCAGAATGTCGCCGGCGCGCACTTCCGCACCGATGAAGGCGATACCGGCCTCGTCGAGCTTGTTGAGCGCCTGATCACCGACGTTCGGAATATCCGCGGTGATTTCTTCGGAGCCGAGCTTGGTGTCGCGCGCGACACAGGTGAGCTCCTCGATGTGGATCGTGGTGAAACGATCTTCCTGCACCACGCGCTCGGAGATGAGAATCGAGTCTTCGAAGTTGTAGCCGTTCCAAGGCATGAACGCGACCAGCATGTTCTGGCCGAGCGCGAGTTCGCCAAGATCGGTCGAGGGACCGTCGGCCAGCACGTCACCACGAGCGATCGCATCGCCCGCCGATACTAGCGGTCGCTGGTTGATGCAGGTGTTCTGGTTAGAACGCGTGTACTTGGTGAGGTTGTAG
>VGUP01000088.1 GCA_016874175.1 Gammaproteobacteria bacterium
CCTGCTCGACGGAGGCGGTGATCAGACACTCGGTGCAAAAACGATAATCCTGATCAGCGGCAGGTGGGGCGGTTCCTTCCATCGACTCATCGCCGGAGTGAACCGGGGTAACAACCTTGCCGAGTTCACCGGTGTGGAGAAAGCGGCGCATACCCTCCAAAACTTCGACGAATCCGAGCGCGCCGGCATCAACGACGTTTGCCGCGCGCAGTTCCTCCAGTTGCCCACGCGTCGCTTCGAGCGCCTCGCGTACCCGACTCAATGAATTGCTGAACAAGCTGGGAAAGCCGCTCGAGTGCGGTACCTGCGCTTCAGCAGCTAGCGAAAATTCGCGCAGCACAGTGAGGATGGTGCCCTCGCGCGGCTGGGCGGGGGCGTCGCGGGCGTAGCTGGCGCCCTTGCGCAGGGCGCTCGCGAACTCACCGGTGGAAATACGCGCCAGATGGCCCGCACCATCGCCTAGTCCCAACAAAAACTGCGCGAGGATTGCTCCTGAATTACCGCGTGCACCATCGAGTGCGGCGTCTGCGGCGCGCACCAGTATGCTGCCCGCATGCGGCTCCGGCGCACGATCCAGCGCCGCGAGCACGGCAGACAGCGTCAGCGACATATTGGTTCCGGTATCGCCATCGGGGACCGGAAATACATTTATTTTATTGAGATGGTCGGTTTGCTCGAATAAGCGGTAGATGCCAGCACGCAGCACATCGGCCAATTGCAGGCCATCGAGCTCGTTCAGCTCGCTCATTGCAGGTTGACCGCGAACGAAGCGCTGCCGAAGCGCAGGATGACGCCCTCGGTGGTAATGCGCTCGATGGCAAAGCCCTCGCGTGAGCTCTCGCCTTCCCGCAATCTTTGACCATTGAGCAGTACGAAGCGCGCCTGCGGGTTCGGATCGTAAACGTGCATGTTGAGTTCGACGGGCGGGATCGTCGAGCCGCGGGCGAGCAGATCATCACGGCTCGGCGTTTGCGGTAGCGCAACGGCCGCGGGTGGGGCAGCAAGCACCGCTGTGGTGCGCGCCGGCGTTGGGGCGGCGGGCCGTGACACGACTGCGGGTGTATCGGTCATCACCGCTGCCGATACGGATGCGGGCGCCGCTGCGGATTTGGGCACGGCTGCGGGGGCCTCAATCCGCGCCGCAGCTGGGCCACGGTCTTCGTTACGCAGTAGTGCCCAAGCAATCACCAGAAAATTGATCGTCAGCAGCGCGACGAGCACCAGCGCCCAGGTCGGTAGCCGCGATCGCCGCGACGCGGTACGCGCTGCGAAGATCGCCGGATGATCTTGTCGCAGCCGCGAATTTTCGGATTTCCTCAGCGCATCGAGAATGATCGACATATCGCGCATTTGCCTTGGCAGGCGCAGCTTCCCCGCAGCGGCTAAGTATTGCACGGGCGGGACCCGCCCGGGCATAGTCCGCCGCATCGTGTCACCCATCTGGTCGCCGCTCGCCTTTCGTGCACTCCGGCATCGCGAGCCCCCGCGTGGCATCGAACTGTATTTCGCCAATCTCGCGGCGTTTTCCTCACTGCTGTCCAGCCCGGCTGACCGCGAGCTGCTCTCGAGAGCCGAGTGCGACCGTGCCGACTCGATGACCGCGGCGCAGGTTCGCCACGATTTTGTGGTGTCGAGAATTCTGCTGCGCAGCGTGCTGGCGTCGCGACTCGGTGTCGCCGGTGGCGCCTTGTCATTTATGCTCAGCGAGCATGGTAGGCCGCTGATTTCTTCGGCCGCGGGTCAGCCGCCCCTGCACTTCAACCAAAGTCACAGTCATGGCGCGTGGCTGCTGGGGCTCGGGTTCGAGGCGGCGATCGGCGTGGATCTGGAAACGCGACGAACGGTACCCAATGCGCGTCGCTTGGCCGAGCGAGTGTTTACCGATGCCGAACGCGCCGAACTCACTGCCGCGCAGTGTGCAGCCGCCGAGGCTGATTCTGCGGATGTCGTTTTTCTGCGCGGCTGGACGCGCAAAGAAGCCGTGCTCAAAGCTGCCGGCCCTGGTTTCACCTGGAACGCGCGCGAATTGCAGGTCGGTACTGGTCGCGGTAGCCAACGAGTTTCTTTGCCTAAGCTGCCCGGTCAAGTGGCGAGCGTCTCTTCGCTGGATCTGCCGATCGAGGGGCAGGCCGCGGTCGCTACGCTGTCAAGCGAGACGGACTTTGCCAGCGGTGAATTCTTTGTGCTTGAAGCATGAGTATGTTTGCAGTATGAGTGTTCCTGCTGCATGAGCGATCGGCTAATCTATTCTTTGCAATGGTCGCGAGAGGCCATCGCGGCGGGCGAGTGGTGGCGGCTGCTGACCGGGCATTTCGTACACCTCGATCTTGCGCATGCCTGCCTCAACATCGCTGCTTTGTTGTTGCTGTGGCGACTGTTTGGTCGGGTGTTTGCACTGCGACATCTGCTTGCGATCGTGCTTTTCGGTATTGCAGCGATCGATGCCGGTTTCTGGTGGCTGAGTGAGATTGATTGGTATGTGGGCCTATCGGGGCTGTTGCATGCTTGGGCTGCCGCTGCGGTGGTCAGACTGATCATTGATCACGACCGCCAATACGCGATCGCATGGATCGTGGCGATTTTCGGGCTCGGCAAAATCGTGCAGGAAAACCCCTGGGGTGCGCTGCCCCTCTCGACAAACACCGCTGCGGTCGTGACTGATGCCCATCTTTTTGGCGTACTTGCCGGTATGGTGATGGGGCTGATATTGCCCGCCGTGCGTAATTAGCTGCCGCGCTTGAGCAGACTTGCACGGCCCAAGGCAGCGCCACCGAACTTCGCGCGAATCGCATCGAGCGTGGCATCCAGCTTTTCGTTTTGGACGCGCTCGACATCGACAAAAAGATCCTGCTGCGCTTCTTCGATGAAATCCGCGGTGGATACTCCAAGCAGGCGAACTCGTGGCTTGCGAGTACCCGTCAACCAAACCGCGAACAGCGAGAGCGCACATTCGGCGATGACGCGACTTTCACATGTTGGTTTTCTCAAGGTCATCTGTCGGGTGAGGGTGCGAAAGTCATGCAGTCGGATCTTGATGCCGATGCAGTTGGCCTGCAGCTGCTTGGTTCGCAGTCGCGCTGCGACCTTGTCGGCGAGTGCTGAGAGCTCCGCACGCATGGCGGCGCTGTCGGTCAAGTCTTCGCCAAAGGTACGTTCGTTACTGACGGACTTCTCGTCATGCTCGGGGATGACCTCGCGATCATCGATACCGGCGGCGCGGTCGCGCCATTCCTGCCAGTGTTTGCCGAATAGTGGCCGCAGGCGTTCTTCGTCGGCGAGACGCAGTTCGCCGAGAGTACGCAGTCCGGCGGCGACCACCTGCTCGCCTTTCTTGCGACCTAGTCCAGGCAGACGTTTGATTGGCAGCGGATCGAGTATTTCATTGACATGTTCGGGTGCCACCACCGTGAGTCCGTCGGGTTTTTGCAGATCCGAAGCGATTTTGGCCACGAGTTTGTTGGCCGCGACCCCGACCGATGCCCCAAGGGCTGTGCGCATGCGGATTTGGTTTTTGATCTCGCCAGCAATCGTGACGGCGTCCCCTTTGAGAGCGCGGCTGGCCGTGACATCGAGATACGCTTCATCGAGCGAAAGACCCTCCACGAGCGACGTGTATTGCCGAAAAATCTCGAATACCTGTACCGAAACTTCGGCATAGCGCCCCATTCGCGGCCTGACGCAGACGGCATCGGGACATAGCGCCAGTGCACGGCGGATCGGCATGGCAGAACGCACTCCGTATTTGCGCACTTCGTAGCTTGCAGCCGCCACCACGCCGCGTCCGCTCGTGCCGCCGACGATCAACGGTTTGCCACGTAGCTGCGGATTGTCGCGCTGTTCGACGGAGGCATAGAACGCATCCATGTCGACATGGAGAATGGCGCGATCTTCGAACATTTGTGGCGGCGACCTGCGTCAGCTCGCCAGCACTACGGCGATTCCCGTCAGCGTTAGCATCAGGACTGCGCTGAAGAGGAAGAGGAGCGCGAGTGCAGTGAAACTGCACAGAGCCGCCACGTCGCCGTTCTGGCAGTTCACACGAACAGTTCGTTCTGTTCCTGCGCTGCTGCGTCGACGCGGAGCCGCGGCTTGCCGTTGGTGCCGAGTTCGTGCGGGGCAAAGTCATCGACATGGATGAGATCCATGACCTTGCGATCATAGTTGCGTAGCCAGGCCGCCTCGTCGCGCGAGAGCAGACCCGTCCGCTCGCCCTCGTCGATTTGCCCGGGTAGATCGAGTGCGGTGACGCGACCGGTTTTGACGCCCTCGACACGCAGTCGCTTCTCGAGGGTCTCTGCCTGCTCGGCCATCTCGAGCACTTCTTGCAGCAGACCGAGCGCGTTGCCTGCTTCGACCCGGCGATAGACCGGATAGCAGAGTCGATCGCGCACCGCACCCGGTGTGAGCACCAGTTCTGCCAGCGTACGGCCGAGACGGTCATCGGGTGCGGAGTACTGCAGACCGCGCGGGAAGATCAACAAACGCATGACCCCACCCAAGAAGCGATTGGGAAAATTGCGCAAGAAGCCGTGCAACTGCTCCTGAGCTTTATAGAGCAGGTTGCGGCAGGCCCACTCGACGATAGGCAGATCTTCGGGGCGACGACCCTGGTTTTCGTAGTGCTTGAGCACCATCGAGGCGAGGTACATGCAAGAGAGCACATCGCCGAGGCGAGACGAGAGGTTCTCTTTTTTCTTGAGATAGCCGCCGAGACTCAACATGGCGACATCGACCGCGAACGCGAAACTCGCCGAGAAACGCACGATATGTTGGTAGTAGCGGGCGACCGGACCGTCGACGGGTGCGGCCGTGAAACGGGCGTTGGTGAGCGCCATGATCAAAGAGCGCACCGCATTGCTCAGCGTAAAGCCGACATGGCCGAGCAGCGCATCGTCGAAGTTGCGCACGCCCTGCACGCGGTCCGGATTGCGTGCCGCCTCCATTTCTTTGAGGACATAGGGATGACAGCGAATGGCGCCCTGACCGAAGATGATGAGGCTGCGGGTGAGTATGTTCGCCCCTTCCACGGTGATCGCTACCGGTACTACCTGATAACCGCGACCGAGATAGTTGCGCGGTCCGAGGCAGATGCCCTTGCCGCCGTGGACATCCATCGCATCGTTGGCGACTTGTCGACTCATCTCGGTGACGTGGTACTTGAGCATGGCCGAGGGGACAGAGGGTTTCTCGCCGCCATCGATGGCACCCGCCGTCACCGAGCGCGCAGCATCCATGGTGTAGGTGAGGCCGACCATGCGCGCGATCACGCTCTCGATACCCTCGAATTTGCCGATTGGCATGTTGAACTGACGACGGATACGCGCGTAGGCACCCGTGGCGAACACCGCTGCTTTGCCGCCACCCGTACCACTCGAGGGCAAAGAAATGCAGCGACCAACCGAGAGCTGCTCGACCAACATGCGCCAGCCCTGACCCGCCATCGCGGGACCACCGATGATGAAGTCGAGAGGCACGAAGACGTCGCGACCCTGAATCGGCCCGTTCTGGAAGGGTACGTTGAGCGGAAAGTGTCGACGGCCAATGGTGATGCCCGCCGTTTCCCGCGGAATCAGTGCGCAGGTGATACCGAGGTCGCTGTCGCCGCCGAGCAGGCGATCGGGATCGAACATGCGAAAGGCCAGCCCGATCACGGTGGCGACTGGTGCGAGGGTGATATAGCGCTTCGAAAAATTGAGCCGCAGACCAATGATTTCGCGCCCTTGCCATTGACTGCGACAGACGATGCCGGAATCCGGCAACGAGGCCGCATCCGAGCCCGCGCGCGGCCCGGTCAGTGCGAAGCAGGGAATGTCCTCGCCGCGGGCGAGCCGTGGCAGGTAGTGATTTTTTTGATTTTCGGTACCGTAGTGCTGCAACAGTTCGCCGGGACCCAGTGAGTTGGGCACGGCAACCGTCGACGACACGGTCGTACTGCGAGTCGAGAGTTTGGCCAGCACGCAGGAATGGGCGTAGGCCGAGAATTCCAGGCCGCCATACTTCTTCTGGATGATCATCGCGAAGAAGCCCTTGCGCTTGAGGAAGTCCCAGACTTCGGGCGGCATGTCGCCACGACGATGCGTGATGTCGAAATCGTCGACCATCCGGCACAGTTCTTCGCATGGCCCATCGAGAAAGGTCTGTTCTTCGGCGGTAAGTACCGGCGCTTTCGCACCGAGCAACTTCGACCAGTTGGGTTTACCGGTGAAGAGCTCGCCGTCCCACCACACCGTGCCGGCTTCGAGTGCTTCGCGCTCGGTCGATGACATCGCTGGCAGCATGCGTCGGTAGATGCGCATGAAAGGTCGGGTCAGCAAGCGCTGCCGCAGCGGTACCACGTTGAGCAGCGCCAGTGCGGCGAACAGCAACCAAAGAAATCCTTTCCAGAGACCTGCGGGTTCGCCGATCGCCGAGTAGGCAACCAGCAGCACGCCGAAGGTCGCCGTGTAGGCGAGCAGACTCAGCCGCTTGTACGCGAGGTACAGCAGTGCGACGACGAACAGGATTGCGATGACGCCGCCCTTGAGCGTCAGTGCCCAGGCAGTCAATGCCAGCAGGGCGAGGGCTACGAGAAAGTGGCTCATGGGTAGAGCCTACTGGCGCCGCGCTCAAGGATAAAGAGCGGCAGGTCCGAAACCTGCCGCCCAGGAAAATCAGCCGAGCAGGTCCTTTACGCCATCGCGCTCTTCGAGCAGCTCCTGATACGTGGCGTCCATACGCTTGCGGCTGCCCTCGTCGATGGCGAGACCCTGGACGATTTCGTAATGACCACCGCGACAGACGACCGGATAGGAATAGATCACGCCTTCGGGGATGCCGTAGCTGCCATCTGAGGGGATGCCCATCGACACCCAGTCACCCTGCGTGGAACCGCGCAACCAGTCGCGGATGTGATCGATGGCGGCGGAGCCTGCCGAGGCCGCCGACGAGGCACCCCGGGCTTTGATGATCGCGGCCCCGCGCTGCTGCACGGTCGGGATAAAGGTCTTTTCGATCCAGTCGCCATCGAGCAGCGATCGCGCCGGCTGACCCTTCACGAAGCAATGATTGAGGTCGGGATACTGGGTCGCCGAGTGGTTGCCCCAGATGATCATCTTTTGGATATCGTTCACGTGGTTGCCGGTTTTTTCGGCGAGCTGCGACAACGCACGGTTGTGATCGAGACGCGTCATCGCCGTAAAGCTCTGCGGCTTCAGCGACGGCGCATTCTTCATGGCGATGAGCGCGTTGGTATTGGCCGGGTTTCCGACCACCAGCACGCGCACGTCACGGGCGGCAACATCATTGAGCGCCTTGCCCTGTGCCGAAAAAATCTGCGCGTTGGCGAGCAACAGATCTTTGCGTTCCATGCCGGGGCCGCGCGGGCGGGCGCCGACGAGCAGTGCGGCATGACAATCCTTGAACGCGACGCGCGCGTCGTCGGTGGCCACCACCTTGTTGAGGGTCGGGAAGGCGCAGTCGTTGAGTTCCATCACCACGCCCTGCAGCGTCGGCAGGGCCGGCGTGACTTCGAGCAGGTGCAGGTTGATCGGCTGATCGGCACCGAGCATGGCACCGGAGGCCACGCGGAAGGCGAGGGCATAGCCGATCTGACCGGCGGCACCGGTGATCGCGACATTCAAGGGCTGCTTCATTCCAGTTCATCTCCGAAAAGGGGGCGCGTGGCCGAAAAATAGCGCGAAAATTCTACGTGATCAGGCCCCCCTTGACTTCGTTTTAGTGTTATAGTTATATATAACACTAGAAGGTTTTAACAGGAGACAGTAACGTGAGCACATGCCCCGCCATTCCCGGTCCCCCCGCCACCGCTTCGAGCTTGACCGCCGGCCTCGCCGCCGTCGCGCTGACGATGCTGTTGTTCTGGGGACTCGGCCATTCTTCCGAACATTTGCAGCCGCCGCGTGTCGCGCCGGTGGCGACTGCGCTCGCCAACTGACGCGCGCCCGCGCCAACTGACGCGAGACCCCCGCGAATGTCACAGTGGACCGACAACGCCCCGATCTACCGCCAACTGCGTGACCGCGTCGTTGCGATGATTCTCGAAGGCCTGCTCAAAGAAGGTGATCCTTTGCCTTCGGTCCGCAACGTCGCCGCGGAATTTCGTATCAATCCACTGACCGTGCTCAAGGCCTATCAGGAGCTTGCCGACGAAAATCTCGTCGAAAAGCGTCGCGGCCGCGGCATGTTCGTCAACGTGGGTGCGCGGGTCGCGCTGCTCGCTGATGAGCGGGCGCGCTTTCTGCGCGACGAGTGGCCACGCACCCGCGCCACCATTCAGCGACTCGGTTTCACCGCCGAAGAGTTGTTTGCACCAGCGGCGACCATCGAGTCGACCGCTCCTCAAGGATCAAAGAAATGACCACCCCGATCATTCGCGCAAGCAATTTGCACAAGCGCTATGGCAAGGGCAGCGTTGCCCTCGATGGCGCGAGTTTCACCATCGGTACCGGACGTATCGTCGGTTTGATGGGGCCGAACGGTGCCGGCAAGACAACAGCGCTCAAGGCCTTGCTCGGACTCACGCCGTTCGACGGCGAGCTTACGGTACTCGGGTTCGACCCCTGCCGCGAGCGCGATGCGCTGATGCAAGATGTCTGCTTCATCGCCGACGTGGCGGTATTGCCGAAGTGGTTGCGTGTATCGCAGGCGCTCGAGTACGTCGCCGCTGTCCATCCGCGCTTCGATCGAAGTCGCGCCGAGGCCGCGCTTGGCAAGACCGAGATCCGCCAGCGCAGCAAGGTCGGCGAACTCTCGAAGGGCATGATCACCCAGCTGCATCTCGCGTTGATCATGGCCATCGATGCCAAACTGCTGGTGCTCGATGAGCCGACCATCGGTCTCGATTTGCTGTATCGACGTTCGTTCTATGAAATGTTGCTGAACGATTATTTCGATCACGAACGAACGATTTTGGTGACCACGCATCAGGTGGAGGAAGTCGAAAACCTGCTCACCGACGTGCTGCTGATCAATCACGGGCGAATCGTGCTCGACTCCTCCATCGAGGCGATCGCGACTCGCTACGTGCAACTGATCACGAGCAGCGAGCATGTTCTCGCCGCCCGCGCACTACGACCGATCCACGAGCGCGAGGTGTTTGGTCGCACCGTGTTCATCTATGAAGACAAAGCCGCAGGCGAACTAGACGGTCTCGGTGAATTGCGAACACCTTCGGTCTCGGACTTGTTCGTCGCCAAGATGAGCGGGGGTGTGCAATGAACGCCAAGTCTTTCATCATGCTGCTGCGCCGCGAGACCTGGGAACACCGCAGTCTCGTTTGGGTGCCGCTCGTGGTTGCTGCACTGATCGTCGTGTCCGCCATCCTCAGCACCAACGTCACCAACAGCACCGGAATCAGATTCGACGGCGAAGACGCTGAATTCTTTGCCCGTCTGGCCGTCGACACCGCCAAGCAGTCGCAATTGTTCGCCGTTTGGATGAGCGCGCTGATCCTGCCATTGCTCTTCGTCGGCCTCACGGTGCTGTATTTTTATTTGCTGGATGCGCTTTACGCCGAGCGCAAGGACCGCAGCATTCTGTTCTGGAAGTCGATGCCGGTTTCCGATACCGCGACCGTGTTGTCCAAGGCCGTGACTGCGTTGGTGGTCGTTCCCGTGTGGATCTGGCTGTTGTCGCTCGCGATGGGACTGCTGGTGTTCGTCGTGGTGGCGCTCAAGGTTGGCGGAACACCACTCGCCCCCCTCGGTAACTTTCATGTCGGCACCTGGTTCGCGCTGCAGACGACGCTGCTGCTCAATCTGCTGATTGCCGCACTTTGGTACGCGCCGATTGCTGCGTGGTTATTGCTGGTGTCGGCCTGGGCCAAGCGCGCGCCATTTCTTTGGGCGGTATTGCCGCCAGTTTTGCTTGCGCTGTTCGAGGAGATCATCTTCGACACTAACCACGCGGCGCAGCTTTTTATCTATCGCTTGACCGGGTTTTTCAAGTCGGGCTTCGGGGTGGGCGAGGTTGATGGTCGCGGATCAGCAGAACACATCCGCGAGTCGATTCGTAACGCTTCGGAACACCTGAGTGCGCTACCGCTCCTTGGCGAGCTGCATCTATACACAGGGCTCGCGGTCGCCGCCGTGCTGCTTTATGGTGCGATCCGTCTTCGGCGCTGGCGCGAT
>VGUP01000089.1 GCA_016874175.1 Gammaproteobacteria bacterium
CTCGCTGCCCCAAGGGTCGCGCGACAGACGGGCCATGTAACCGCCGCTGCGCCAGTTACGCACCGCGGGGTCATCGGGTTTTTGTACCAGTGCCGCGAGGCCTTGTGCGGTCGTTGGCAGGCGCGCGGTGTCGAGCCGATACATGGCGAGCGCTGTTTCGATGGCCTGCAGATCGGCGCGTACCTTGGTGACCCGCGCCTCATCCACCCGATCCATCACCCGCGGCACGATGAAGGCTGCGAGCAAGCTGATGATCACCACCACGACCATGATTTCGATCAAGGTAAAACCACGCGATTGTTTGCGCACGCTGCATCCTCCGGCTGACGCGATCGATCATAACAAAGCGACACGACGGCCCCGCGTCGGGTGCTGGCGACCGAAGGGCGTTGCCGGCGACGTATAATGCCCGCTCGTGTAGGGGGAGCACTGATCGATGTCCACAGCCTTCGTCTTTCCGGGTCAAGGATCGCAATCGGTCGGCATGATGGCGGAGCTCGCCGCCGCGGACAGTGTGGTGCGCGAGACTTTCGACGCCGCTTCGGCGGTTCTCGGCTTTGATCTGTGGAAACTCGCGCAGGAGGGTCCTGCCGAGTCGCTCGCGCTCACCGAGATCACTCAACCGGTGATGTTGGTCGCGGGGGTCGCCACTTGGCGCGTGTGGCGGAACCGCGGTGGTGCACTGCCGCAGTGGGTCGCCGGTCATAGCCTCGGCGAGTTCACCGCGCTCGTGGCCGCGGGCGTGCTCGATTACGAACAAGCGGTCGCGCTGGTGCGCTTTCGGGGCGAAGTGATGCGCGATGCCCTGCCTGCCGGGCAGGGGGGCATGGCGGCCGTGCTCGGACTTTCCGACGCCGACATGGAAGCCGCCTGCGCCGAGGCTGCGCACGGCGAAGTTGTCGAGGCGGTGAATTTCAACGCGCCGGGACAGGTGGTGGCCGCGGGGCATGCGAGCGCGCTGCAGCGTCTCGTCGAGACGGCAAAGGCGCGCGGTGCGAAGCGGGCATTGCCTTTGCCCATCAGCGTGCCCTGTCACAGCAGCCTCATGAAACCCGCCGCCGAACGTTTGCGCGAGCGTCTGCAGAGCATCACCCTCGCAAGCCTGCAGAGCCGATTTTTGAGTTCCGTGGATGCGCGTGAATATCGGGATCCCGCCGCCATCGGCGACTTGCTCTATCGGCAACTCGCCAGCCCGGTTCGTTGGGTCGCGACAGTCCAAGCGCTGGTTGGGCTTGGCGTCACTCGCCTCATCGAGTGTGGTCCGGGCAAAGTGCTGAGCGGCCTCAACCGCCGGATCGACAAGTCGCCCGAGCTCGCTTGCCTCGCGCTCGAAGATTCTGCGAGTCTCGACAAAGCGTTTGCGGCGGTCGCGGAGTAACCCATGTCAGTCAGCTTCGATCTCACGGGTCAAACGGCGCTGGTGACGGGCGCGACCCGGGGCATCGGCCGCGCAATCGCCGAGTCACTTGCCAGGGCTGGCGCCCGCGTGGTCGGTACGGCGACCGGCGAAACTGGCGCCACCGCCATCAGCACGCATCTTGGCGCGCTGGCGGCCGGCAGTCGGGGCGCCGTGCTCGATGTCAGCTCGGCCGCCTCGGTCGCGGCCCTGCTCGAAGAGCTCGACGCGAGAGGGGAACAGCCCGGCATTCTGGTCAACAACGCGGGGATCACCCGCGACAACTTGCTGATCCGCATGAAGCCCGAGGAGTGGGATCAGGTGATCGTGGCCGACCTCACCTCGGTGTTCGCCCTGAGTCGCGGTTGCCTGCGGCACATGATGAAAGCCCGCTTTGGTCGCATCGTCAACATTACCTCGGTGGTCGGCTCGCTCGGCAACCCGGGGCAAACCAACTACGCGGCCGCCAAGGCCGGCATCATTGGCTTCACCCGCTCGCTGGCCCGCGAGGTCGCGAGCCGCAACATTACCGTGAACGCGGTCGCGCCTGGCTTCATCGACACCGACATGACCCGCGCCCTCGATGAGGCGCAGCGCACGGCGCTGGCGGGGGGTGTTCCGCTCGGCCGCCTCGGCGATCCGGCCGATATTGCCGCCGCAGTGCTCTTTCTGGCAGCTCCATCGGGCGCGTATGTCACCGGCCACACCCTGCACGTCAATGGCGGCATGTACCTCGGCTGAGACGACGTGGGGGCACCCCGCTGGTGGATTTTGTTGGATTTGAGACACGACGTTGGCTTTTCCATACAAAACAGGGACTTAACCCCTAAGTTATGGCAAGCGCGGCCGGCTTGGCCTACAATTCGCCGCCCGGTGCTCCGGAGGGGGGATCGGTGTTACAGGTCGCCAAAAGGACACTACACAGATGACCACTATCGAACAGCAAGTCAAGGCCATCGTCGCCGAACAACTGGGCGTCAAGTTGGAGCAAGTCACCAACAACGCCTCCTTCGTCGACGATCTCGGTGCCGACTCGCTCGATACCGTCGAACTCGTGATGGCTCTCGAAGAAGAGTTCGAGACCGAGATCCCCGACGAAGACGCGGAAAAGATCACGACGGTTCAGCAAGCCATCGATTACGTGACGGCACGCCGCAAGGCCTGAGCCGTTCGTAGCGTGATTCCCTCGGGGCCGGCCACGAGCCGGCCCCGATTGTTTGCGTCGTCCGCTTTGCAACGCGTGAGGCTCCCTTGAGCAAGCGTCGAGTTGTCGTCACTGGTCTCGGTATCGTCTCTCCGGTCGGCAGCACCGTGCCGAGTGCATGGGATGCCGTGTTGCGTGGCGAGAGCGGCATCGGCCTCATTACTCGCTTTGATACCAGCGCGTTCGCCACCCGCATCGGGGGTGCCGTGCGTGGGTTCACGGTCGGCGACTACATCACACCCAAAGAAGCCCGTCGCATGGATGAATTCATGCACTACGGCATGGCCGCGGGCATTCAGGCCGTGACCCACTCAGGGATCGACTTCAGCAAGCACGATGCCGAACGTTGCGGTGTCGTGACGGGGGCCGGCATCGGCGGTCTGGCGACCATCGAGTCCGAGCACGACGCTTTTCTCGCCGCCAACGGCCCGCGCAAGATTTCGCCGTTCTTCATTCCGGCCTCGATTATCAACATGATCTCGGGGCACCTGTCGATTCGCTATGGCCTCAAGGGGCCGAATCTCGGCGTGGTCACGGCCTGCACCACCTCGACCCACGCGATTGGACTCGGGTTCCGAGCGATCCAGTATGGTGATGCGGATGTCATCGTGGCGGGCGGGGGCGAGATGTCGACGACGCGGCTCGGCATCGGCGGTTTCTCGCAAGCCAAGGCGCTCTCGCAGCGTAACGACAGCCCGACCGAGGCCTCGCGGCCCTGGGATCGCAATCGCGATGGGTTCGTCGCCGCCGATGGCGGCGGTGCCGTCATCCTCGAAGAGCTCGAGCACGCGCGGGCACGCGGCGCGAACATCCTCGCCGAGCTGATCGGCTTTGGCATGAGCGGCGATGCATATCACATCACCGCGCCGCCGGAAGACGGCGCGGGTGCACACCTCGCAATGCGCAACGCGCTGCGTGATGCGCGGCTTGATCCCTCGGCCGTGCAATATCTGAACGCGCACGCCACCTCGACCATGCTCGGTGATCGCGCCGAGACCGTGGCGATCAAACAGACGTTCGGCGAGCACGCGCGCCGCCTTGCGGTAAGTTCCACCAAGTCGATGACCGGACACCTGCTCGGCGCTGCCGGGGTGGTCGAGGCCATCTTCTCGGTGCTCGCCATCCGTGATCAGGTGGCACCGCCGACCATCAACCTGCAGCACCCCGATCCCGAATGCGATCTCGATTACGTGCCGAACGCGGCGCGGTCGATGCCGATCGACGTTGCGGTATCCAACAGCTTCGGGTTTGGTGGCACCAACGGCACACTCGTCTTTCGGCGCTTCAACGGCTGAGTGTCGTCGGCCCCGCGACCGCGCCTGACGGTTTAGACTTTGAACCGTGCGCATCCTTCGTTACCTGCTGTTCTTGATGTTGCTCGCCGGCGTCGGCGGGGGGCTCGGCTTTTATTGGCTGGGCGCCAAGACCACGGCGCCGGGACCGCACCTCGAGGCTGTGCAGATCGAGGTCGTGCGCGGCGAGACGCTGCGCAGCGTGCTTAATGCTTTGGCGGCGCGGGGGGCGCTGGAAAATCCGCGCCTGGTCGAATCGTGGGCCCGCGCGTTCGAGCGCACGCCACGCGTGAAGGTGGGCCGCTACGAGATTTCGGCCGGGGCCTCGGCCGTCGACATTCTACGGCAACTCGACGAAGGTCGCGTGATGCTCGAGACCCTGACGGTCATCGAGGGTACGCGCTATGCCGATCTTCGCCGCGCGCTCGCCACGCACCCCGGCGTGCGACAAACCTTGCAAGGCGTTGCCGATGCCGAGCTGATGCGCCGACTCGGCGATCCCGGCGTGCATCCCGAAGGTCGGTTTTTTCCCGATACCTACCGCTTCGCCTGGGGTACGGCCGATATCGATATTTTGCAACTGGCGCATGGGCAGCTGCGTGAGCGGCTGCAGGCGGTATGGGCGACTCGCGCACCTAATCTGCCGTTCTCGAGTGCCGTCGAGGCGCTCGTGCTGGCCTCGATCATCGAGAAGGAATCGTCGTTGAGCGATGAGCGTCCGCGCGTGGCCGGTGTGTTCGTGCAACGACTGCGTCGCGGGATGCGACTGCAGTCCGACCCCACCGTGATCTATGGGCTCGGCGAGCGTTACGACGGCGATATTCGCTCGCGCGATCTCGACACGGACACGCCGTACAACTCCTACACGCGCAAAGGTCTGCCGCCGACCCCGATCGCCCTGCCGGGCGATGAAGCGCTGCGTGCCGCCACCCGTCCGCTCGAGACCGGCGAGCTTTTCTTTGTGGCGACGGGGCGCGGCGATGGCTCGCATACGTTTTCGACAACCTACGAGGAGCATCGCAAGGCGGTCCGACAACTGGTCGAACGCCAACGCGGCGTCGCGGAGCCTACAACATGAGCGCGCGCGCTCGCGGTCGTTTCATCACGCTAGAGGGAATCGAAGGCGCTGGTAAATCCACGGTCACCGCCGCCCTGACACGCGAGCTGACGACCGCCGGCATCGTGGTGCGCAGCACTCGCGAACCCGGCGGGACGCCGCTTGCGGAAAAAATTCGTCGGGTCGTGCTTGCGCGGGGTGAGGAGCGTGTCTCGCCCGAGACCGAAACCTTGCTGATGTTTGCGGCCCGCGCGATTCATCTCGACAATCTCGTGCGACCGGCACTCGCACGGGGCGAGTGGGTGCTCTGCGATCGTTTCACCGATGCGACTCGGGCCTATCAAGGCGCCGGTCGCGGGATCGATGCGCAATTCATTGAGTCGCTGGCGGGCGCGGTACATCGGGGACTCGAACCCGATCTCACGCTATTGCTCGATCTGCCGGTCGAGATGGGGCTCGAGCGCGCGCGACAGCGCCGGCTGGCCGCCGGGGAGGCCGTGGTCGATCGCTTCGAGACCGAGACCCACCAATTCTTTGAGCGGGTACGCGCAGGCTATCTCGAGATCGCGCGGCGCGAGCCGCAGCGTTGCCGGGTGCTCGACGCCACGCGCAGCCCCGCTGAGGTCTGTGCCGTAGCCATCGATGTCATGCGGGGGCTGGAATTTCGCGGGTCAGAAACGTGAGCGACATCGCAGCCAAGCGCAGCGTGCTGCCGCCACTCGATGCGCAGTTGCCGTGGCTACTGCCCCTACAAACAGCGCTGACCGAGGCCGTGCGTAGCGATCGACTCGGGCATGCCTTGCTCATTCAAGTAGCCCCTGGACTCGGCGGCGAGTGGCTCGCCTATTGGCTAGCGGCGCGCTTGTTTTGTACGGTGAGCGCTGAGCGCCGACCCTGCGGCGATTGTGTCGCGTGTCACCGCGTGCTCGCCGGTGAGCAACCCGATCTGCTGCGCCTGCAACCTATCGAAGAGTCGAAGGAAATCCGCATCGATCAAGTTCGTGAGCTCGCCGCCGAGCTCGCACTGACGAGCCACGGCGGCGGTCGCAAGGTGGCGATCGTCTCACCGGCCGACAAGCTCAACCGCAACGCCGCCAATGCACTCCTCAAAACTTTGGAGGAACCCTCGGGTTCGGCGCTGCTGATTCTGGTCACCGGGGAGCCGTCACACTTGCCGATCACCGTCATCAGCCGCTGCACCCGACTGACGATTCCGCTGCCGCGCAATCCGCAGCTCGCCGAGTGGTTGCGCGCCGCAGGCGATCGCGGCATCGACTGGGATTCGGTACTCAGCGTGCTCGGACCGAGACCCATCGATGCGCTGCAGGCCGACACCGGTGCACTCATCGACTTGCGTCGCGAGACACTGAACGCACTCGAACAGGCGCTGCGCGGCGCGCTCGATCCAGTCGAAACCGCCGAGTTTTGGGGCAAGGAGGACTACGCACTACGCCTCGCTTGCATCGAGACTTGGCTGGTCGAACGAGTTCGTCACTGGGCCGCATCTGGGCAGGGCGCTGCGGAACCGCTGTTTGCTGCACTCGAAGATTTACGCGAGGCTCGCCAGTGGACCGATACCCCTGTGAGCAAGCCGCTCGCTCTCGAGCGACTGTTATGGCGAATCAACGCAGCTGCGACCACCCGGCGTCCGGCGTGAACCGCGACCCATAATGCGCCGCCAACTCACGTAATCTTTGTTTGCAGGTCGCAACACCCCGCTGGCGCGCATCGTTCAAGGGGCCGCCGCGAAATGGCGCGAATCCGCAGCCGAAAATCACGCCGGCGTCGACCATGTCCGCCGACTCGACCAGACCTTCGCGCCAGACGGCAACGCATTCATTGAGAAAGATCAGCACCAGTCTGTCCTGTAAATCTTTGGCAACGTCCGCGCTCGGCAACGCGAGCGACGGCAGATAGGGCGCGCGGGTCGAAGCGTTGCGCACCGCCTTGCCGTCCTCCCAGCGATAAAAACCCGCGCCGCTCTTGCGACCGAGCTGGCGCGCTGAAATCTTTGCATCGAGCACGCTCAAATCGGGTACCGGTTTGCCGAGTGCCGGGCCGACGATGGCGGCGACATGCCGGCAAACATCGAGCCCGACCATATCCGAGAGTTCGACTGGCCCCACTGGCAGGCCATAGTCGGTGGCGGCGCGGTCGATGGCGTCAAAACTGAACCCGTCGGTCGCTGCATGCATCGCCTCTTGCATGTAGGGCGCGAGCACGCGATTGACCACGAAGCCCGGCGAGCTGCGACACGGCAAGGGCAGCTTGTCGATCTTGCGCGCGAGCGCAATGGCCTTGGCGATCGACTCCGCAGAGCTCGAGGCTGCGTGTACGACTTCGACCAGCGGCATCTGCGCCACCGGATTGAAAAAATGCAGGCCCACGAGTCGCGACGGATCGTGAAGGTTTTGCGCCAGCTCCTCGAGCCGGATCGAAGACGTGTTGGTCGCCAGAATCGCCCCCGTCCGCATTCGGGTTTCTAGCGTGGCGTACAACTGTCGCTTGGCGTCCGTGTTTTCGATGATCGCCTCGATGATCACATCCGCTTCGGCAACGCCTGCGCCGGCCAGATCGCCGCGCAGCCTAGCGAGCGCCGCAGCGCGCTTCTCGGAGTCGCGAATCCGCTTGGCGAACAAGGCCGACACTCGCAGCAGTGCGGCATCGATGAATCGCTGCTCACGGTCTTGCAGCGTCACTTCAAGCCCGCGCAGTGCACACCATGCCGCGATGTCGGCGCCCATGATGCCGGCGCCAATCACATGGACGCGCTGGGGCGACTCGACGGACTGTTTGCCTTGCGACTTCAGCGCATCTTGCAGCATGAAGACGCGAATCAAATTTTCCGCGGTGCGGGTCCCTGCAAGGGCGGCGATCGAGTCCGCTTCGGCTTGGTAGGCGCGAGTGCCCGTGGCACCGTACTTGGCCCACAGCTCGATGATGGCGTATGGGGAAGGGTAATGATCTTCACGGACTTTGCGCGCTACCTGCGCACGCAGTCGGCGACGCACCAAGGGCCTGACGGGTGGCCACGACAAGGCGCGCTGCAGCAGCGCGGGACGTCGTGCGCCCGGATTTCTTTCGATAAGCTCGCGCGCGGCGTCGCGGCAAGCCGCGGGCGTTGCTTCGAGGCGATCAACGAGGCCCAGCGTACGGGCCTTCGCGCCCTTGATATTGCGGCCGGTGAGCATCATGTCGAGTGCGGCAACTGCGCCGATCGTACGCACTGCGCGCACCGTGCCGCCGAAACCGGGGTGGATACCGAGCAACACTTCCGGCAGACCGAGCGACAAGTTCTCGTCATCGAGCGCCACGCGATACGTGCACGCCAACGCAAGTTCCAGCCCGCCGCCGAGCGCAAAGCCCTCGAGGAGCGCCACGGACGGGCAGGGCAGTTGTTCGAGGGCGGCAAGCACCCGATGACCGCGCCGCACCAGCGCACGCGCTGCGTCGATCGAGCGCAGCGTGGTGAATTCTTTGACATCGGCGCCGAGCACGAAACCCGACGCCTTGCCCGACTGTACAACGACACCGCGAGGCGGCTCTGCGGCCAACCTGGTGACGATGGCGCCGAGCTCTTCGAGAACCGGCGATGACAGGGTATTGACCGAGGCTTGCGGCTTGTCGAGCGTCAGCCAGACGATGCCATCGGCATCGCGATCTTCATGCCAGGAGCGGGGCGAGGTGTCGTTCACGGGCGTCGATCTCGGCGGCGGATAACACGCGGAAATCACAGACGATGGGCCTGTGATCGGAAAAGCGGACGTCGGGAATGCGAAAATCGAGTACCTCGATTTCACGACTCACCAGCACGAAGTCGAGCTCCGCACGGGGAATACGCGACGGAAACGAGGGCATGCCCAAAGTATTTGCGCTGCGCAGACCCGTCGCGCGCATAAACAAGAACAGCTCGTTGGTGCCCGAAAAGGTATTGAAGTCACCGGCGACGACCACCGGCTTCTGGGTGGTGAGGATCAGATCGTGCAGGCGGCGCAGCTGTTCCTGACGATGCCGATATTTGATCGACAGGTGCACCAAAAAAATGCATACCTCATCGAGCTCCATCTCGATGATCAGCCGCTTGATGCCCGTCGGAAAGTAATGGAAGCGCTCGTTCGTCACGCGGGGCGCGGCGAGAATCGCGTTGCCTTGTTTGCGCACGATCGGCAATTGATTGTTGATCGAGGCTGCGCCGTACTTGCACTCGTAAGCGGTGTAATGCCCGAGGTGCCGGGCAATGTACTCGGCTTGATTGATCAGACCGCTGCGCACCGAGCCGGTGTCGACCTCGATCAGGCCGACAAGATCGGGATCCTCGCGACGAATGAAATGCGTGATGTCATCGAGCACGCGGCGACTGCTGCGCAAGTAACCCGCCCCCGGCAACGGCAGATGGAAGGCCGGTCCGGTTCCGGTGGCGTAGCGGATGTTGTAGGCAAGCAGGCGCAAACGTGACTCCTGGCGGGCAGCGCCAAGTCCGGCGAGTCTACGCGATCGGCAGCAGCGATAGGCGCCTGCTGACGCGCACTAAAAACTGTGACGGCCGTCACTGTTAAGACATCACAGGGTTGCTCTGCTCATGCAGGTCGGTAGTGTCGATAGTCGGCGTGCTTTCCATCGCGAGAAGCACCCATGACCAATCCCATCGCATCGAGCCCTGGCGCGATCAAGAGCCAGGCGGCGCCCGCGGGCGCGGCACTGCAGGAAGTGGCGGCGCAGCGTGTGGACGATATCGCGCGCAAGCTACGCCGGGCCGAAGAGGTCACGGCGATAGCGACTGATAAAACTTCGACTACCGAGGCGCGCGGGATCAGCAAAACCGCCAGTGATTTGTCGCGCGGTGCATCGCTGTGGCAGGTCGCCGACCCGGGCCTTGACGCCATCGCCGCATCACTACGAAGAATTCAATCATTAATCGACAAAGCGGCAGATCCTGCGACCAAAAAAGAGGAGCACACGCGTCTGCAAGTCGAACTCGACACCGTGCGGCAAGAGGTCTCACAGGTCGTGCAGACGATGACCGTGCGCGGTACCGTATTTGATCTCGGGACGTTTGTGCCCGATGCCAAGGCGCTTGCTGCCGCCATCAACGCCGTGCAAGGCGAGAACGGCGTGCTTGAGGCTCATGC
>VGUP01000090.1 GCA_016874175.1 Gammaproteobacteria bacterium
CCGCATAGGGCCGCGAAGTCTAACCGAAGGGCTCGCGAGAAGCCAACCGAGATGGTGGGCGGTACTGGGATCGAACCAGTGACCCCTGCCGTGTGAAGGCAGTGCTCTACCGCTGAGCTAACCGCCCGCCGCGCGCTCGAATGCTAGCATTGCCGCCCGATGATCGTCACTCGCTTCGCCCCCAGTCCGACCGGCATGCTGCATATCGGCGGCGTCCGCACCGCCCTCTTCAGCTGGCTACAGACTCGCCGCCTGGGCGGCAAATTCATCCTTCGGGTCGAGGACACCGACCGCGAGCGCTCGACCGACGAGGCCGTGCGGGTCATTCTCGAAGGCATGAAATGGCTTGGGCTAGAAGCGGATGAGGGCCCGTACTTTCAGACCGCGCGTTTTCCGCGGTATCGCGAGGTCATCGCGCAGCTGCTGGCCGAGGGCAAGGCGTATCGCTGTTATTGCACCAAAGAAGAACTCGATCAGCTGCGCGCTGACCAAATGGCGCGCAAAGAAAAGCCGCGCTACGACGGACGCTGGCGCGATCGCAGCGACTCACGACCGGGCGTCGAGCCCGTGATCCGCTTCAAGAACCCCCTCGAGGGCGAGGTTGTGGTGCACGATCTCGTGCACGGCGATGTCACCTTCAAAAATACCGAACTCGATGATCTCATCATCGCGCGCGGCGATGGCACGCCGACCTACAACTTTTGTGTGGTGGTCGATGACATGGACATGGGCGTGACCCATGTGATCCGTGGCGACGATCATCTCAATAACACGCCGCGGCAGATCAACATGTTCGCGGCGCTCGGCGCAAAGATCCCGGTGTTCGCGCATGTGCCGATGATCCTTGGGCCCGATGGCGCCAAGCTCTCGAAGCGTCACGGCGCGGTGAGCGTGCTGCAGTATGAGGAAGACGGCTTCCTGCCCGATGCCCTGCTCAACTACCTCGTGCGGCTCGGTTGGTCACACGGCGAGCAAGAGATCTTCACGCGTGAGGAGATGATCGCAGCGTTCGACATTGCCGATGTCAACAAGGCAGCCTCGGCGTTCAATCCCGAAAAACTGCTGTGGCTTAATCAGCAACACCTGATGCGCACGAACCCTGCCCAAGTGGTACCTTATCTGCGCGCACACCTCGCGCGACTTGGGCTCGATGTACCGGCGCCCGATCTCGCCGCCTATGAGACGTACTTGGCCCGTATCATCATCGCTCAGCGCGAGCGCACTAAAACCCTCAAAGAGATGGCCGAAGCCTGTCGCTATTTCTTCGGCGAGACCGTCACGCTCGATCCCAAAGCCGCCGCCAAGCACCTGACCGAGGAAGCCCGCGCTTTGCTCGGCGAATTCAGTGCCGTGCTGGCGGCTCTCCCGCTCTGGCAGGCGATCTCGATCCACGAGGCGCTGAACGCGTTTGCGGCAGGCAAGGCACTGGGTCTTGGCAAGGTGGCCCAGCCGCTTCGGGTGGCAGTCACCGGCGGCACCATTTCACCGCCCATCGATCAGACGCTGGAGTTGCTCGGCCGCGAGCGGACGCTGTCGCGGCTTGCGGCAGCCTGCGCCTTGCGTGCGGGCTGAGAACACGCGCGCGGGTATACCCCGATGAGCCCACTCGTCACCGTATACCTGCCGACCCGAAACCGCGTGACGCTGCTGCAGCAGGCTGCGGAGTCGGTGCTGACCCAAACCTGTGCCGACTTCGAGTTATTGATCGTAGATGACGGGTCTGATGATGCGACCCCTGAGTTGCTTGAGGCTCTGGCGCGGGGCGATCCGCGTGTACGCCTCTTTCGGCACGACCGTCCCTTGGGCCCGCAACGCGCCCGTAACCTCGCCTTACAACACGCTCGGGGCCGGTTTCTGACGGGACTCGACGATGATGATTTGATGCTTCCGCAAAGGCTCGAAAGCCTGCTGGAAATCGAGCCGGAAAAATATGCGCTCGTCTGCAGCAGTTTTTGGCTCGACAAGGCCGGTAGACGATCACGGATGAATCGCCTCGGTCGAGCGATCACGCTAGACAAACTATTGCATTACAACATCGTGGGTAATCAGGCCTTGATGGTCACAGAACGCGTACGCGAGATCGGTGGCTTCGATGAAACCATGCTGGCTTCTCAGGATTATGACCTGTGGCTGCGACTTGTCCATCGGTTTGGCTCGGGGCGGCGTATTTCAAATCCGACCTACGTCGTTCGCACGGGGCTGATAACCGACACCATCACCCGTTCATCTCGCTTCGCCGAAGGCGCAAAGCAATTCACGGTAAAGCACGCGAGTCTGATGAGCCCGGCGCACTTGCGCAGTCAGCGTCTGGTTCAGTTAGTCACGGCACACGCACCCCTGACGCTGAAGGACTTTGGGACCACGTTCTCGCGCGGCGCTGCCTTGCTGTGGCTGAAGTACTGGGTCTCGCGAACGTTACTCTATCGATGCTTGAATAAATTCATGTCAAATTCGATGCGACTGCACAAACAAGCGTGAGCACGACGAGCGATCGGGACTGCGCAACGTTACTGCGGCAAGCGATCAGCCTGCATCGCGCCGGGCGCCTGCCTGAGGCACGGCGGTGTTACCTGCGCATCTTGGCCGTGGATCCCCGGCACTTCGAGGCCTTGCACTTGCTGGCCACTCTACACTCGCAGGCGGGGCGTCATGCAGAAGCGTTAGTGCTTTTCGAACAAGCGATCCGAATCGACGACACACGTCCCGAACTCTTCAGTAACCGCGGTAATGCCCTGAAAGAGTTGCAGCGTTTCGATGAAGCGCTGGCAAGTTACGACGTTGCGATCAGACTCAAGCCAGACTACGCAGAGGCCTATTTCAATCGCGGGAATGTTCTCAAAGAGGTTGCGAGTTTCGATGCCGCTTTGATGAGTTATGCGGATGCAACACGTCTCAAGGCCCATTATGTAGAGGCGCTCAAAAACCAAGGCGTGACGCTACAAAAAATGGAAAGGTTCGAGGCATCTCTCGCAATCTTTACCAGAGCGTTCTGCCTGAAACCCGATGACGCAGAATCGATCAACAACATGGGCACTGCACTGCAGTCACTCGGGCGCCATGAAGAAGCGATCAAACACTATGAATTGGCCATCGCGATCGATCTTAATTATTCAGACGCGTTTTATAACCGTGGCATATCTCTTCATCGGACGAAACGTATCCAAGAAGCGCTGAGCAGCTATCAGGAAGTCGCGCGCCTAAAGCCCGGGGATACGAACACACACTGGAATCAGTCGCTGGCCCTCATGCTGCTCGGCAACTTAAGAGAGGGTTGGCGATTCTATGAATCGAGGCTCAACAAAGACGATATGAGGGCTGAGTACTATGAGGGCCCGGAACTCGCATGGCGTGGGCAGACTGATATCAGCGGAAAACGCTTGTTCATTCACGCAGAGCAAGGCCTCGGCGACATCATTCAGTTCGCACGGTACCTACCTAGGCTTGATACCTTCGGTGCCGAGGTCATTTTTCAAACACCCCCGAGCTTGATGTCTGTAATGTCGACGTTGCGAACGCAGGTATCCCTCATTTCTACGGATGCCTCTCTGCCGCCCTTCGATGCCTACTGCCCCTTGATGAGCTTGCCCTACGTGTTCAAGACATCGCTGAATTCAATTCCGGCAGACACTCCTTACCTTTTCGCGAACGATAAAAAGACTGCAGCTTGCATTTTGCGGTTGGGGCGCAAGCGAGCCTTGAGGGTCGGCCTAGTGTGGTCAGGCTCTGTAAGACACAGCAATGACAGCAGCCGAAGCCTGCCCCTCAAAGAACTGTGCCCCATTCTCGACCTACCGATCGAGTGGCACTCTCTGCAACAAGAGTATCGCCCGTCTGATTTGAAGACGCTTGAGGAGCTGTCGAGCATCCATAGGCATGAACCACACCTGCGCGATTTCAGCGATACGGCAGCGCTTGTCGCGTGCATGGATCTCGTCATCAGCGTAGACACCAGCGTTGCCCATTTGGCAGGCGCCATGAACAAGTCGGTTTGGGTGCTGTTGCCCCATGTTCCTGATTTCCGCTGGCTATTGGAGCGACACGATTCACCGTGGTACCCCTCTGCTCGACTATTCAGACAACAGAGACCGGGCGACTGGAAAAGTATCGTGGGCGAGCTTCACCACGAACTGATCAGCCACTCGTAATGTAACTTTTGAGCAATCCTCGGGCGCAGAGCGATTGAAAAGCCCTTGCGGCCGACCGTGACCAATCGAAGCGCTCGCGGATCACCTCGCTCGCCCGCAAGGCACGGCGGCTCATGAGCGGGTAGCTGTCGATCATCTCGCGCATGCAGCGCGCAATGGTCGCTGGGTCCGGCTTCGCCCAAAGCCCATGATCGGCGTTGCGCGAAGGCCACCACCTAACGTAATCGGGATCGGTGATGGGCTCAAAGTCGTGTTCGATGAGCATAACGTCGTCACGAACCGACGAAAGATATTCGGTATGCCCGCTGTGAAATGTAGTGATCGCGGGCACGCCACAGGCCAGAGCTTCGATGAGGGGCAGACCCCAACCCTCTGCGCGTGACGGGAAAACAAAAGCATCGGCGAGGCAATACAGCGCGAGCATGTCGGCACTCGACAAAGTGCCGAATACCAGCCGTATGTTCTGCAGACCCGAGGCCTTCACTACGGCTTCAAGCTCGGTACGCTTGCGCTCATGATCAAGAAAATAGTCGGCCTTGATGTAAAGCTCGACATCGCTCGCCGCAGAGAAAGCCTGCCCGAACCCCTCGAGCAACTGCCGCAGACCCTTGCGCTCCTCGAATTTTCCGATGGCCATGAACTTGAAAGGACTCGGGCGCACCGGCCGTGGCTCCCGCAAAAAAGGGTGAAAGTTCCGACTGCAAACGCCCTCTGGAACCACATCCACCCGATCTGCCGAAACCCCGTGGGCGAGCAGCACATCTCGACCCCAAGCGCTGGGTACCCACAACAAGGTCGAGTTGCCCATCAAGAGATCAAGATAAGGTTCGGGCAGGCGCGTGCTCTCGAAGATAGCCCAAACTACGTTCAGCCCTCTAACCTTCGCGATGCCGCGGTGCGCCCAGAACCAGATGTTGAGGTCATCTGCCTTCGAGGACTGAATCGCCTTGCTCAACTGCTCGGGCGAGTCCGGGTCGATTTCTTCGATCCAACTACCAACGACTGCCAGTTCGCGCGCGGCCCGCGAAAATTCGCTGAAGAAGAAGCCCCCGCCCAGGATATTGCGCTGGCCAAAAAAACGGATTCTCATCGAGCTGACTCGCCTTGGGCGATCAACGGAATCCGGTCCAAGCGCTCTGATAGTGCGAGAAAAAGTTTTTCGCTCCCACCTGCGCAGCATATTCAGCGACGAACTTGCCTTTGCCGCTGACGACCGGCTCGCGCAGCATATCGAAACCCCCGTTCGCACTCTGGGTACAAACCACATCCATCGGCGCATCATCGACCACGACCAGAGTCTGCGGCGTGACGAACTCGTAAATCGACACGAGCTCCTTGAGGTGATGCACCGCGCTCGGCGTGACGTTATTCCAGTCGAGATCGAATGAATCGAGATACAACAAAGAAATCTTCTGTCCGCTCGCCCGCAGTCGCTCGGCGACGTCGCGCAGCACAATCACGCTGTCGCCCGTGAACACTTCAGTCCGTGGCCCTACGAACGAACGGCACGCGGCAGTCGCCACCGGATCGATATCCATCGCGTAGCAGATCCCCCCGGCCGACCGATCTTGCAGATAACGGTCGAACATCAAAGTGCTTTGACCGTCACCCGCCCAGTTATCAGGGGTCCGCAAACACCCTGTCTCGACGATGACCACGGGCTGCGAAGCGTCGAAGTTGTCAAGGTAATTGAAGATTTTCCGAAACGAAACTTCGCGCATGGCCAACTTCGGCGCCGCCTCGCCGTTGAACCAGAACCAAAACATCATTGCGCTTCCCCCCGCTTCAGATCAGTAGCGGCTCAATGCGCCGCCGGCACACCCTTGCCGCCGCGCTTAGTACCGCGACGGGCTGCAGTCTTGTGGCCCTTTGACGGCTCGGCGTTAATCGGCGTCGGCGTCGCAAGCGGAGTCGGCTGACTCGCCAGCGCAATCTCGAGCACCTCGTCGATCCATTTGACCGGCTTGATGTCGAGGTTGCCCTTGATGTTGTCGGGGATCTCAGTGAGGTCTTTTTTGTTGTCGACCGGGATCACAACCGTAGTGATGCCACCACGCGCCGCGGCCAGCAGTTTTTCCTTGAGGCCGCCGATCGGCAGTACTTCACCACGGAGAGTAATTTCACCCGTCATCGCGACTTCGGAACGGACCGGGATCTTGGTCAGCGCCGACACCAAGGCCGTGCACATGCCGATGCCCGCCGAGGGACCATCTTTCGGGGTCGCACCCTCAGGTACGTGCAGGTGGATGTCGAGCTTCTGGTAGAAATCGGCCTCGAGCCCAAGATTTTGCGCGCGACTGCGCACCACCGTCATCGCGGCCTGAATGGACTCCTGCATCACTTCGCCGAGTTGCCCGGTGTGTTGCAGTTTGCCCTTACCCTGCACGGTCGCAGCTTCGATGGTCAAAAGTTCGCCGCCAACTTCGGTCCAGGCGAGACCCGTGACCTGACCGATGCGATTTTCTTCTTCGGCTTTGCCGAAGCGGAAGCGCTGCACACCCAAAAATTTCCCAAGTGACTTTGCGGTGACGGTGACCGACTTCGTCTTGCCCTTGTTGGTGAGCAGCTCGCGCACCGCCTTGCGGCAGATCTTGGCGATCTCGCGCTCGAGACTACGCACGCCGGCTTCACGGGTGTAATAGCGGATGATGTCGAGCAGCACTTTCTCGTCGACCTTCAGCTCGCCGTCTTTGAGGCCGTTGTTTTTCATCTGCTTCGGCAGCAGATATTTCTTTGCAATGTTCATCTTCTCGTCTTCGGTGTAACCCGGCAGACGAATGACTTCCATGCGATCGAGGAGCGGTGCGGGAATATTGAGGCTGTTGGCCGTGCAGACGAACATCACCTGCGAGAGATCAAGATCGACCTCGAGATAGTGATCGTTGAAGGCGTTGTTCTGTTCGGGGTCGAGCACCTCGAGCAGGGCTGATGACGGGTCACCCCGAAAATCCATCGACATCTTGTCGATTTCATCGAGCAAAAAGAGCGGATTGGTGACCGCGGTCTTCGAGAGATTCTGCACGATCTTGCCGGGCATCGACCCGATGTAGGTACGACGATGGCCGCGAATCTCGGCCTCGTCCCGTACGCCGCCCAAACTCATGCGAACGAATTTCCGATTAGTCGCACGCGCGATGCTCTGGCCGAGCGAGGTCTTGCCCACACCCGGCGGCCCGACGAGACAAAGAATGGGGCCCTTGATCTTGTCGACGCGCTGCTGCACGGCGAGGTATTCGAGGATGCGTTCCTTGACCTTGTCGAGCCCGTAGTGGTCTTCGTCCAGCACCTCTTCAGCGCGCAACAGATCTTTGAGCACCTTGGTGCGCTTCTTCCAGGGCACTTTGACGAGCCAGTCGATGTAGTTTCGGACCACCGTGGCTTCGGCGGACATCGGCGACATCATCTTGAGCTTGTTGAGCTCGGCGGTGGCTTTGTCCTTGGCTTCCTTGGGCATGCCCGCTGCGGCAATCTTTTGCTCGAGCTCGTGCGCCTCGTTGACGCCGTCTTCCATCTCGCCGAGCTCTTTCTGAATGGCCTTCATCTGCTCATTCAGGTAGTACTCGCGCTGCGATTTCTCCATCTGCGCTTTGACGCGGCCACGGATACGCTTTTCGATCTGCAGCACATCCATCTCGCCTTCGATGGCGACCAGAATATGCTCGAGCCGCTGCCGCACGTCGAGAATCTCGAGAACTTTCTGCTTGTCGGAAAGTTTAAGCGCCATGTGCGCCGCGACGGTATCGGCAAGACGCCCGGCATCTTCGATGCCGGCGAGTGCCGTCAACACCTCGGGCGGCACTTTTTTGTTGAGCTTCACGTACTGCTCGAACTGCGAAACGACCGAGCGCGTCAGCACCTCGAGTTCTTTTTCTTCGTACTTGTCGACCTCGACGGCGAGCGACACTTGGGCCGTATAAAACGGTCCGCCCAAGAGTTTTTCGACGGCGCCACGATCGACACCCTCGACCAATACTTTGACCGTGCCATCGGGCAACTTCAGCAGCTGCAAGATGGTGGCGATGGTGCCAATGCGGTACAGGTCATCCTGCTTCGGATCGTCGACCTCGGCCTGACGCTGCGCGACCAACATGATGCGCTTGTCGCCCTTCATCGCCGACTCGAGCGCGAGGATCGATTTCTCGCGCCCGACGAACAGCGGAATCACCATGTGCGGATAGACGACCACGTCCCGCAGCGGCAGGACCGGGATGGGTTCGATGACAGCGGGGAATGATGACTCGCTCATGGACATTCAACCTCAGGAACCTGCCTTAAAGCATACGGGAGACTGAGGGAGGTGGTTGGGGCGGTAACCGCCAAATCAAGCCGTGCGGTCGATCACCAGAGGCAAGGATTCCCAAACGCCGAAAACACCGGATCGCGGGTGACCAGGGGCAAAGCTTCGAGCGCACTCTGCGCCGCAAGCATCCGATCGAACGGGTCGCGGTGTTCGGCCGGATAGCCGCCTGCCGCGAGCGCTTGCCGCCAGCCGATATCGAGTACCGTAAAGCGACTTTTCTGCAGGAACTCGCCGACGTGAACGCCGAGATCGGGGAGCAGGGAAAGCTTGCCGAGACGCTGTTTGGTGCGCATCTCCCAAATGCTCGCGGCGCTGACGAAGACCTCGTTTTCGGGACCTGCGATGACTTCGCGAGCGGTCCCGCTCAGGCGCGGGCTGTCAGTCCACCACCAAAGCAGGGTATGGGTATCCAGCAAAACCCTCATCAACCCCTGCCTTCCCAGGCCGCAAGCTCCTCCTCGGGTAAGGGATCGAAAAACTCGTCGCCCAAGACACCGTGAATGAGCCCTGGCTGACGAGGTTCCTGGTTTGGGGCGAACGGAACGAGCTTGGCACAAGGCTTGCCTGCCTTGGCGAGCACCACCTCCTCACCCCGCGCGACATCCTCGAGCAGGCGAGACAAGTGCGTCTTCGCCTCGTGAACATTGACGGTCTTGGTCGCCATACGCGAAGTATGACTAACCCAGTGGACTAACTCAACGCTCGAAACTAATCGTTTTGACTAGTTAGCCCCGCCCGACACCTTGCGAGCCGGCGGCTCTTCACCCGCGGCCCCGGCCTCGGGCGCCTTGAAGACGATATAGGGCTTGGAGTGACCCTCGGCGACCGCCTCGTCGACCATCACCTTCTGCACATTACGCAGAGACGGCAGGTCGTACATGGTGTCGAGCAGGATGCCTTCCATGATGGTGCGCAGGCCACGGGCGCCGGTCTTGCGCTGCATCGCCTTTTTGGCGACCGCACGCAGACCCTCTTCGCGATAGTCGAGGTCAACGCCTTCCATGTCGAACAGGCGCTTGTACTGCTTGGTGAGCGCGTTCTTCGGGTCCTGCAGGATCGACAGCAGGGCCTCTTCATCAAGCTCTTCGAGCGTCGCCACCACTGGCAGACGACCGACGAACTCGGGGATGAGACCAAACTTGATCAGGTCTTCGGGCTCGACGTCGTGGAAGATGTCGGTGCCATGCGGCCGAAGGTTCTGCTGGCGCACCTCGGAGGTAAAGCCCATGCCGCCCTTCTGGGTACGGTTCTGGATGACCTTCTCGAGGCCCGCGAACGCGCCGCCCACGATAAAGAGGATGTTGGAGGTATCGACCTGCAAAAACTCTTGCTGCGGGTGCTTGCGGCCGCCCTGGGGTGGCACCGAGGCGATGGTGCCCTCGATGAGCTTCAGCAGCGCCTGCTGCACGCCCTCGCCCGACACGTCACGCGTGATCGAGGGGTTATCTGATTTGCGCGAAATCTTGTCGATCTCGTCGATGTAGACGATGCCCGTCTGCGCTTTTTCGACGTCGTAATCGCACTTCTGCAAAAGCTTTTGGATGATG
>VGUP01000091.1 GCA_016874175.1 Gammaproteobacteria bacterium
GCCCGCCATCGGAGAAAGAGTCGGGCGTAACGTTGAGTACGCCCATGACCACGGGCGTGGTGAGATCGAGCGCGCGGTCAGCGCAGCGCAGCAGCACTAGAAACTACAGCCAGCAAGGTCAGCCGGCAATCAGCCCGCGCTGCCCTCGCCCGCCGGCGGACCGATGCCACCCGGCTGCGGCGCAGGACGCGGCGCGCCACCTGAGGGACCGCTCGGCACGGTGTCATCCCAGTCCAAAGGGGGGCTCGGCGGCCGACCCACCATGATGTCCTTGATCTGACCATCGTCGATGGTTTCGTACTTGATCAGGGCCTCGGCCATGGCGTGCAACTTGTCGAGGTGGGTCTGCAGGATGTCGCGGGCGCGCTCGTAATTGCTCTCGATGACGCGGCGCACCTCCTGATCGATGGCGGCAGCGGTTTCGTCGGACACCTGCTTGGTCTGGGTGACTGAGCGACCGAGGAACACCTCGGCCGATTCTTCGGAGTAAGTGAGCGGGCCGAGTTTGTCCGAAAGGCCCCACTTCGTGACCATGTTGCGCGCAAGATCGGTGGCGCGTTCGATGTCGTTCGACGCGCCGGTCGTGACCGCATCGGCACCATAAATCAGCTCTTCGGCGATACGGCCACCGAACAGCGTCGCGATGCCGCTTTCAATGCGGCGCTTACTCATGGAGTAGCGATCCTGCTCCGGCAGGAACTGCGTCACGCCAAGCGCGCGACCGCGCGGGATGATGGTGACTTTATAGACCGGATCGTGTTCGGGCACCGAGATGCCGACGATCGCGTGACCGGCCTCGTGATAAGCCGTCATACGTTTTTCTTGTTCGGTCATCACCATCGAGCGCCGCTCGGCGCCCATCATGATTTTATCTTTGGCGCGCTCGAACTCTTCCATGCCGACGATCCGCTTGTTGGCCCGCGCTGCAAACAGCGCCGCCTCGTTGACGAGATTGGCGAGATCGGCACCCGAGAACCCAGGCGTACCGCGCGCGATCAGCGCCGGTTTGACGTCATCGCCGAGCGGCACCTTGCGCATGTGTACTTTGAGGATCTGCTCGCGACCGCGCACATCAGGCAGCGGGACCACGACCTGACGATCGAAGCGACCGGGACGCAGCAAGGCCGGATCGAGCACGTCCGGGCGGTTGGTGGCCGCAATGACGATGATGCCCTCGTTACCTTCGAAGCCGTCCATCTCGACCAGCAACTGGTTCAAAGTTTGTTCGCGCTCGTCATGACCGCCGCCCAAACCGGCACCGCGATGCCGACCGACCGCGTCGATTTCATCAATGAAAATGATGCACGGGGCGTGCTTCTTGGCCTGCTCGAACATGTCGCGCACGCGCGAGGCGCCGACACCGACGAACATCTCGACGAAGTCCGAACCAGAGATGGTGAAGAACGGCACTTTGGCCTCGCCCGCAATGGCGCGCGCAAGCAAAGTTTTGCCGGTACCCGGGCTGCCGACCATCAACACGCCCTTCGGAATTTTGCCGCCGAGCTTCTGGAACTTGGCTGGATCTTTGAGGAAGTCGACAATCTCGCCCACTTCTTGCTTGGCTTCGTCGACACCCGCCACATCGGCGAAGGTCACCGCGACTTGATCCTCGCTGAGTAGACGCGCGCGGCTCTTGCCGAAGGACATGGCACCGCGACCATTACCACCCCCCTGCATCTGCCGCAGCATCCAGGCAAACACCAGAATGAGCAGCAAGGCGGGAGCGAGTTGCAGCACGAGTTGCGAGAGGAAGTTCGGCTGCTTGGGCGCGCGACCGATGATCGACACGCCCGACTTGGCGAGCGTACCAATCAGAGCGGTGTTCTCGGTTTCGGGGTTGTAGAGCTCGAAACTGGACTTGTCTTTGCGGGTGCCGCTGATGGTGTCGCCCTGCAGCACCACGCTTTCGATGCGACCGTTGCGAACCTCGTCGAGGAAGGTCGTGTAGCTGACCTCGGACACCGGGCTAGTGCGCGGCACGAACTGGCTGAAGAGCACCAGCACCGCCACGGCGATCAAGGCCCAAACCACGAAGTTTTTCATCATATCGTTCATGAACCGTTCCTCGCTGCGCGAAGTCCTTTGCACCGCTGCTCCACGCTACACCATCAATCCCGGCCGGACCAGCACCCGAACCGCATGCCAGTCGACCCGAACCCGGCAATTATGACCGGCTGGGCTACAATTCGTTCATGAAGATTACCGAAAAACAGCGCCGTTACCTGCGCGGACTCGCCCACCCCCTCAAGCCCTTGATCCTCGTCGGCAATGGCGGGGTCAGCGGGGGCGTCATTGCCGAGACCCAGCGGGCCCTGCACGATCACGAATTGATCAAGGTTCGTATGACCGGGGCTCCGCGCGAGGCCCGGGACGCCGCCCTCGAAAACCTCGCCAAGGTCACCCAAAGCGCGCTGGTCGGACGCATTGGCCACGTGGCGACGCTCTATCGTCGCCGCCCCGACCTACCAAAGATCGTCGTGCCAGACTGATGCTACTGGCCGGCCTGATGGCGGCCGCCTTGGCCGATTATTCGTAGCGAACCGCGACGATCTCGTAGCTGCGCGTGCCGCTGGGCGCTGCCACATCGACCACATCACCCTCGGACTTGCCGATCAAGGCCCGTGCGATGGGCGAGGTAATGGCAATGCGCGCCTCGCGGATGTCCGCCTCTTCCTCGCCGACAATGGTGTAGGTCACTTTTTTGCCGTCTTCTTCGGCCTCGAGATCGACCGTTGCCCCGAACACCACTTTGCCGTTGGTCGCGAGTTGCGCCACGTCGATGATGTCGGCCGTCGAGAGCTTGGCTTCGAGCTCGGCGATCCGCCCCTCAATGAAACCCTGCTGCTCACGCGCCGCGTGATACTCAGCATTCTCGGACAGGTCGCCATGACTACGGGCCTCGGCGATCGCCTTGATGACATTCGGGCGATCCTCGCTTTTGAGGCGCTTGAGTTCGCCCCGCAGCCTCTCGGCGCCGCGCAGCGTCATCGGATTTCGCTTCACGTGGCTGTCTCCTCTCTAAGACGCGACCCGCACCTCGCGGTGCAGGTCCTGCAGCCGATTCACATCGACGGCGTCGAGTGAGTCCAAAGCCTCGCAGGTCGCGAAGGCCGCCGCAAGCGTCGTGTAGTAGGTCACACGGCGTTGCACGGCCTCACGGCGTATCGAATGCGACTCGCGCACCGACTGCTTGCCCTCGGTCGTATTGACGATCAGCGCGATCTCGCCGTTTTTGATCATGTCGACGCAGTGCGGCCGTCCGTCCCGCACTTTGTTGACCACGCGGACCGCGAGCCCGGCGGCGGCGATCTGTTGCGCCGTGCCTTCGGTCGCCACCAGCGCGAAACCGCGCGACAACAAGCGTCGCGCCAGCTCGACGGCTGCTGGCTTGTCGCGCTCGCGTACGCTGATGAAACACAGACCCGTGCGCGGCAACACCACGCCCGATGCGGCCTGCGATTTGGCATAAGCCTCGCCAAAGCTGCGACCCGTACCCATCACTTCGCCCGTCGATTTCATCTCGGGGCCGAGCATGGGGTCAGCCTCCGGAAATTTGACGAACGGAAAGACGGCCTCTTTGACCGAGAAATAATCGGGGATTCGCTCGCGCGTCGCGTCCTGCGCCTCGAGCGAGCGCCCGGTCATGACGCGCGCGCCGACCTTGGCGAGCGGCAGACCGATGGCCTTGGAGACGAACGGCGCGGTCCGCGACGCGCGTGGATTGACCTCGAGGACGAAAATCACCGAGTTCTGGATGGCGAACTGGATATTCATCAGACCGACAACATTGAGCGCGAGCGCGAGCCTGCGCGTCTGTTCGCGCAGATCGTCCTGCAACTCGGCCGACAGACTGTTGGGCGGCAGCGAGCAGCTGGAATCGCCCGAATGCACGCCCGCCTGCTCGACGTGCTCCATGATGCCGCCGATGAGCACCCGCTTGCCGTCGCACACGGCATCGACGTCGACTTCGATCGCGTCGTCGAGAAAGCGATCAAGCAGCACCGGGCTCTCGTTCGAAACTTTGACCGCATCGGTCATGTAGGTGCGCAGGTCGTCTTCATTGAAGACGATCTCCATGGCCCGACCACCAAGCACGTAGGACGGGCGCACGACGAGCGGAAAGCCCACCTCGCGCGCGAGCGCCAGTGCCTGCTCTTCGGTACGCGCCGTCGCGTTGGCGGGCTGTCGCAGCCCAAGCGCCTGCACCAATTTTTGAAAGCGTTCGCGATCTTCGGCGATGTCGATCGATTCGGGTGACGTGCCGATGATCGGCGCGCCTTCGCGCTCCAGCGCACGACACAGCTTGAGTGGCGTCTGACCACCGTACTGCACGATCACGCCCGCCGGTTTTTCTTTGTCGATGACCTCGAGCACATCCTCGAGAGTCAAAGGTTCGAAGTACAACCGGTCCGAGGTGTCGTAATCGGTCGACACCGTCTCCGGATTGCAGTTGATCATGATGGTCTCGTAGCCGTCCTCACGCAGCGCGAGCGCGGCGTGGACACAGCAGTAATCGAATTCGATGCCCTGCCCGATACGGTTGGGTCCGCCGCCGAGAATGACGATCTTGCGACGATTCGTCGGCGCGGCCTCGCACTCCTCTTCGTACGTCGAATAGAGGTAGGCGGTCGAAGTCGAAAACTCGGCCGCACAGGTGTCGACCCGCTTGTAAACCGGGCGCACGCCAACCTTGCGCCGCTGGTTGCGCACATCGGTCTCGCTGCGGGCGGTCAGCCGCGCGAGACGACTGTCGGAAAACCCCCTGCGCTTGAGATGTCGCAGTCGCGCCGCATCGAGCGCTGCAAAACCTGCGGCCGCGACCTCGCCCTCGAGGGTGATCAATTCTTCGATCTGCGATAAAAACCACGGATCGATACGACTCAACTCCTGCACCCGCGCAAAGCTCCAACCGGCGCGGAATGCATCCGCCACCTGCAGCAGGCGATCGGGCCCCGGCATACGCAAATTCTGCGCGAGCGCGCTCGCCGACTCCTCGTTGAGTGGCAAGCGCGTGATTGGCGAGAGACCATCGAGACCGGTCTCGAGCCCGCGTAGCGCCTTTTGCAGCGATTCCTGAAATGTGCGCCCGATAGCCATGACCTCGCCCACCGACTTCATTTGCGTGGTCAGACGATCATTCGCACCCTTGAATTTTTCGAAGGTGAAGCGCGGCACTTTGATGACGACGTAATCGATGGTGGGTTCGAAGGACGCTGGCGTCGCTCCACCCGTGATGTCGTTGCGCAATTCATCGAGCGTGTAGCCAATCGCGAGCTTGGCCGCGATCTTCGCGATCGGAAAACCGGTGGCCTTCGAGGCGAGCGCCGAACTGCGCGAAACGCGCGGATTCATCTCGATGACGATCAGCCGCCCGTCATCCGGGTTGATCGCGAACTGCACGTTTGAACCACCGGTGTCGACGCCGATCTTGCGCAGCACCGCAATCGAAGCGTCGCGCATGCGTTGATATTCCTTGTCAGTCAAAGTTTGTGCGGGCGCGACGGTGATCGAGTCGCCGGTGTGTACGCCCATCGGATCGAGATTTTCGATCGAACAGACGATGATGCAGTTGTCGGCGCGGTCGCGAACAACCTCCATCTCGAATTCCTTCCACCCGAGCACCGACTCTTCGATCAGCACCTCGTTGGTGGGCGAGGCATCGATGCCGCGCGCCACGATGGTCTCGAACTCTTCGCGGTTGTAGGCGATACCGCCGCCCGAGCCGCCCAAAGTAAACGATGGCCGGACGACGCAGGGGAAGCCGAGACCCGCCTGGATGGCGAGCGCCTCTTTCAGACTGTGGGCAACCGCCGAACGCGCCGACTCGAGACCAATCTCGCGCATGGCATCGCGGAAGAGCTCGCGATCCTCGGCCATGTCGATGGCCTCGCGCGAAGCACCAATCAGTTCGACCGCGAATTTTTCGAGCACGCCCTCGCGCACGAGTTCGAGCGCCGTGTTGAGCGCCGTCTGGCCACCCATGGTCGGCAGCACCGCATCCGGACGCTCTTTTTCGATGATGCGCGCGACTGTGCGCCAATTGATCGGCTCGATGTAGGTGACGTCCGCCATCTCCGGGTCGGTCATGATGGTCGCCGGATTCGAGTTGACGAGAATGACCCGGTAGCCCTCCTCACGCAGCGCCTTGCAGGCCTGGGCCCCGGAGTAGTCGAACTCGCAGGCCTGACCGATGACGATCGGCCCCGCGCCGATGATCAAAATACTTTGGATGTCTGTTCTTTTCGGCATGGCGCTGACTCAGACGGATTGAGTTAACAGTAGAGTTGCCAATAGATAATGCTGATCCCGCCGCCGCTGCATCGCGGCGGTGAAGCGTTCGAAGAGATATTTGACGTCGTGGGGCCCGGGGCTCGCCTCGGGATGACCCTGAAAACTGAAGGCATCACAGTCGATGCGCGCCACGCCCTGCAGGCTGCCATCGAACAGCGAGCGGTGCGTGGCCACGAGGTTGGCGGGCAAGGTCGTATCATCGATCGCAAAGCCGTGGTTCTGCGAGGTGATGAGCACGCGCCCGGTCTGCAGATCTTGCACGGGATGGTTCGCGCCGTGGTGACCGAATTTCATCTTGATGGTACGCGCGCCGCTCGCGAGGCCAAGCAGCTGGTGCCCGAGACAGATACCGAAGATCGGCAGATCGCGCTGCAGCAATTCTTTGATCGCGGCGATCGCGTAATCGCAAGGCTCCGGGTCACCGGGGCCGTTCGACAGAAACACGCCCTCTGGTGCAAGCGCCAAAATATCGGTGACCGCGGTCTGTGCCGGCACCACCGTGACCTCGCAACCGGCGTCGATCAGCAAACGCAGGATGTTGTACTTCACCCCGTAATCGCAGGCGACCACTCGAAAGGGCCGGTGCGCCGCATCGCGCGGCGGCGGCGCATCAAAGTTCGAGCCGGCAGTCCACTTGAACTGCGTCGGCGTCGTGACCACCTTGGCGAGGTCCATGCCTTTGAGCCCGGGAAACGCCCGCGCCCCCGCGAGCGCCGCCTGCTCGAGGTCGGCCAAAGATTCTTTGCCGCTACCAGCAACGATGCAGCCCGACTGCGCGCCGCCCTCGCGCAGGATGCGCGTCAGCTTGCGGGTGTCGATGTCGGCGATGGCCACCAGGCCCTCGCGGGCGAGGAACTGCGGCAAGGTCTGCTGCATGCGGTAGTTGCTGGCGCGCGGCGGCAGATCGCGAATGACGAGCCCTGCGGCAAACGCTTTGGCCGACTCCATGTCGTCGGCGTTGGTACCCACATTGCCGATATGGGGATAGGTGAGCGTGACAATTTGTCGGGAATAGGACGGGTCGGAAAAAATTTCCTGATACCCGGTCAGAGCGGTATTAAAAACGACTTCGCCTGAGGTCTTACCAGTTGCACCAATTGATTGGCCGCGGAAGAGCGTTCCGTCAGCCAGCGCCAACACTGCGTCGATCACTGTGTCACCCGTAATGGCTTGCCCAACTCTCCGACGCTGCGAGCTGGGTTCGGATGAACAAAGCGGGAGGCATTCTTGCGAACACCTCCCGCCCTGCACGGACTAACCCGGCTATCGGATTAGAAGGCGATTCTATGTTTTCGACCGCCTGCCTGTCCATGTGAGATCGGAAATATAAAAATCTCTGCAGAGATTTCTTCAAATTATTAATTTTAAACCAATTACCTCGCTCATTTCGTAGCGCCCGGGCGCCCTGCCCAGCAGCCAGCTCGCGGCTTGCAGCGCCCCGCGGGCGAAGATCGCCCGGTCGGTGGCCTGATGGCTGATCGCCACCCGCTCACCCGCCCCGGCGAAGAGCACTGTGTGCTCGCCAACGATGTCACCACCCCGGACCACCGCGAAGCCGATCTCCCCGGCCTGACGCGCCGATTCCCCGCGCCGATCGCCGGCCATGGTCGATTCGAGGGTCTGTCCGCGACCGGCCGCCGCAGCCCGACCCAGGGCAAGGGCTGTCCCGGAAGGTGCGTCTTTCTTGTGGCGGTGATGGCCTTCGATGATTTCGATGTCGAAGTCGGCGGGCAGCGCCTGCGCCGCCGCGCGGACCAGCTCCTGCAGCAGGGTGACGCCGAGGCTAGTGTTCGCGGCAATGATTAGCGGGACCTTCACCGCGGCCGCATGGACTGCGGCCAGCGCCTCACTGCCGAGTCCGGTGGTTCCGACGAGTGCCGCGACCCCATGCCTGGCGGCGGCTGCGAGATTTTTCGCAGTGCTCTGCGGCGAGGAGAAGTCGATCATCACGTTGGCGGCGGGCAGCACCGCCTCGAGATCGGTCGTGATGCCTTGCTGCTCGCTGGGCAGGCGATCGATCGCACCGACGAGCTTTGCCTGCGGCCAAACTTGCAAGGCTGCCCGAATGGCAACCCCCATGCGCCCTGCGGCGCCGACGAGGACTACACGCATCGACTCACCCACCTCTGCGGTGCGTCAGCTACCGGAGAAGAATCGTTTGACGCCTTCGAAGAACCCTTCTTCACGGGGCGTGTGACCGCGACCATCGACGCGCAGCGACTCATCGAACTGCTTCAGCAGTTCGCGCTGCTCACTCGACAGGTTCACTGGCGTTTCTACCACAACGCGGCAGAAGAGGTCGCCACGGTCGCCGCCGCGGACCGGTTTGACGCCCTTGTCACGCAGACGAAAAACCCGGCCGGATTGTGTCTCGGCGGGAATTTTGAGCGAGACATCACCTTCGAGGGTCGGCACCTTGACCGCACCGCCAAGCACCGCGGTCGCAAAACTGACTGGAACTTCGCACGAGAGGTCATCGCCCTCGCGCTCGAAGATCGGATGCGGTTTGACGTTCATCTCGATGTAGAGATCGCCCGCGGGTCCGCCGTTGCGCCCCGCCTCGCCCTCGCCGCCTAGGCGAATGCGATCACCGGTCGAAACCCCCGCCGGGACCTTGACCGAGAGTTTGCGGGTGCGACGAATGCGACCCTGACCGAGGCAGGTGTCGCAGGGGTTACGAATGATGCGCCCGGTGCCACGGCAGCGATTGCAGGGCTGCTGCAGCTGAAAGAAGCCCTGCGAAATACGCATCTGCCCGGAGCCTTGGCATTGATCGCAGGTGACTGGGCTATGCCCCTTCGCGGCGCCCGAGCCACTGCAGGTCTCACACTCCATCAGCCGCGGGATCTCTACTTCGGTGGTATGGCCGAACACCGCCTGCGGCAATTCGAGCTCGAGCTCGTAGCGCAGATCAGCACCGCGGAACACCTGCGAGCGTCCGCCACGCCGGTTACCACCAAAGATATCGCCGAAGACTTCGCCAAAGATATCGCCGAAGTCGGCGCCACCGAAGCCACCGGCTCCGCCGCCGCCCTGGCGGGCGGCGTCGATGCCATCGTGACCATGCTGGTCGTAGATCGCGCGCTTTTGCGCGTCGGCGAGTACTTCGTAGGCTTCTTTGGCCTCTTTGAACTGCTCCTCAGCTTTTTTGTCACCCGGATTGCGGTCCGGGTGATATTTCATGGCGAGGCGACGGTAGGACTTCTTGATATCGGCTTCCGTGGCGTTTTTGGCTACCTCAAGAACCTTGTAATAGTCGCGCTTGGCCATGTTGCGTGGAGGTTTAGGACGCCTTGCGGTCGTCGTCCTTGCCCTTCACTTCTTCGAACTCGGCATCGAGCACATCTTCGCGCCCGCCCTCGTCGCCGGC
>VGUP01000092.1 GCA_016874175.1 Gammaproteobacteria bacterium
AGCTTTCGCGACTAACTCTCTAAAAAGACTCTGTCCTTCCTCTTGTCGCATATCGATGGTGATGGCTTTTTTGTTGCGGGCCACTACCGGCCACCAAAGTGAGGGCTCGCCGGCCTTCTGCCGTCCCCAGACGCGCAGCGGATCGCCCTGGCCCGGCGGCTCGATCTTGATCACCTCGGCGCCCATGTCACCGAGCAGCTGACCGCAAAACGGCCCGGCAAGCAGGGTCCCGAGTTCGAGTACGCGCAGATCGGAGAGGGGACCACGCTTGAAGTTCGGATCAGCAGACATGCGAAGACCTCGATGGCAGTGAATTCAGGACTTTACATCGGGCCGACCTTGTACCGGCGGGATGATCACCGGTCAAGGGTGGCTCCGCTGCTAGAATCGGGCGCGTTCACAATTCATGGAGACCCCCATGCCGCAACCGAGCCCAGCACGCCAAATCGAGATCGTCGAGGTAGGACCGCGCGATGGCCTGCAAAGTGAGCCTGGTGTGCTCGCCACCGCGGCCAAAGTCGAACTGATCGAAAGACTGATCGCGAGCGGCCTGCGGCGTCTCGAGGTGACGAGTTTCGTCAATCCAAAGAAAGTGCCGCAGATGGCCGACGCCGAGCAGGTCCTGGCCGCACTCACCAAACGCCCCGATGTTCGGTACGTCGGCTTGGTACTCAACAAAAAGGGCTTTGAGCGCGCCCTGGCGGCGGGGTGCAACGAGGTCGGGATGGCGGTGGTGGCAAGCGACACGTTCAACCGCCGCAATCAGGGCGTGGGCACGGATGAGTCGATCGCCACCTGGCACAACATCGCCCGTGAGGCGCGCGCGGCCGGTGTCCGGGCGCAGGTCACTGTCTCGGCGGCCTTCGGTTGCCCCTTCGAGGGCGAGATCGCAGTGAGCCGAGTGATCGAGGTTGCCAAGCGCGTGGCCGAGGTCGAACCGTTCGAAGTGGCGTTCGCCGATACGATCGGTGTTGGGGTGCCGGCGCAGGTCAGCGAGATTCTCGGCCGCGCCCGCGAGGCACTGCCGGCGACCGTCCGCCTGCGCGCGCATTTCCATAACACCCGCAATACGGGACTCGCGAACGCCTATGCGGCGGTCGAGGCCGGGGTCTCGGCGCTGGATTCCAGCGTCGGCGGGATCGGCGGTTGTCCGTTTGCACCGGCCGCCACCGGTAATATTCCGACCGAAGATCTGGTCTACATGCTCGGGCGCTCCAACGTGCAGACCGGCATCGATCTCGACCAGCTCGTTGTCACGGCCGAATGGTTGCAACAGACCTTGGGTCGCAATGTCCCGGGGATGTTGCTCAAAGCGGGGAATTTTCCGAGGCCTGCAGCCGAGGCCACCTGATGGTAGGGCAAGACGCCCTGCCGCGAACCGTGATTGCATCGTCATCAAGGTGGCCGGATACTTCGACCACCTTCATTTCTTTCTAACCCTTGAGCCCCGGAGGGCGCATGTCATATCGCTTGGGTGTAGATGTCGGCGGCACGTTTACCGACTTGCTGCTCGTGCACGAAAAATCGGGTCAAACCTGGTCTGCCAAGGTCCCTTCGACACCCGCCGATCAGTCGGTGGGCGTGTTGAGTGGCATCAAGCGCGTGTGCGAACGCGCCGGCATCGATCCGAAACAGATCGATCACGTGATGCACGGCACGACCGTGGCCACCAACACGGTGCTCACCGGCACCGGCGCGCGTTGCGGTCTCGTCACCACCAAGGGCTACCGGCAGGTGCTGCAAATCGCTCGCTCGTATGTTCCGGGTGGTCTCGGTGGCTGGATCATCTACAACAAGTCGCTGCCGATGGCGCCGCTGGCGTGCACCATCGAGGCGGACGAGCGTGTCAGCGCCAAGGGCGATGTGGTCCGTCCGCTCGACGAGAAAGCGCTGCGGGCCAGTCTCAAAAAATTGAAGTTACAGAAGATCGAGGCGCTTACCGTCTCGCTGATCAATTCTTTTGCCAATCCCGCGCACGAACGTCGCGTGCGCGAGATCGCGCTCGAAGAAATGCCGGGCACGCCCGTGTCGATTTCTTCAGACGTGGTTCCTGAGATGCAGGAGTACGAGCGCACGGTCACGACGGTGGCCAACTCCTACGTGCGGCCACGCGTCGATCGCTACGTCAGAAATTTGAAGACCAAGCTGGCCGGCGTAGCAAGCGATGTGAAGCTGCACATCCTGCGTTCGGATGGCGGTCTCGCCTCGGCCTCGTCGGCTGCCGAATATCCAGTGAACCTGCTGATGTCAGGCCCCGCGGGCGGTGTGACGGGCGCGTTGTGGGTAGCGGTGCAGGCGGGCTTCCGGAATTTGCTCACTGTGGACGTTGGTGGCACTTCAACCGACGTCGCGCTCATCCAGGGCGGTCAGCCGCGACTACGTCGTGAGACTACGGTCGGTGACGTCACGGTTCGTGCGTCGTCGGTCGATATTCGCTCCGTCGGTGCGGGTGGCGGCTCGATCGCCCACGTGCCGGAGCTAACTAAGGCGCTGCGCGTCGGTCCGCAGTCGGCGGGCGCCGACCCGGGTCCGGCCGCGTACAACCGCGGCGGCACCGAGCCGACCGTGTCCGATGCCAATATCGTTCTTGGGTATCTACCCGAAATGCAAAAACTTGGTGGCGATATGGTACTCAACCGAGAGCTTGCGCAGACCGCCGTCAAAAAAGTCGGCGATGCGCTCGGCCTCGGCGTGAAGCAGGCTGCGCAGGGCATTTACAACATCGTCAACGAAAACATGGTGGGCGCGCTGCGTCTGGTGTCGGTCGAGCAGGGCTACGACCCGCGCGACTATGCACTGATCGCCTTCGGTGGCGCAGGTCCGCTGCATGCCAACGCGCTGTCGCGTTTGCTCGGCTCCTGGCCGTCGATCATTCCGCCGGGTCCTGGCGTGCTGTGCGCGCTCGGCGATGCAACAACAGCGGTGCGCGACGAGCGCGCCCGCACCTACGTGCGCAAGTTCAGCGAAACCAATGGGAAAGAAATCGATAAGATCCTCAAGGGGCTGGCGGCCGATGCCTCTAAGGGACTCGAAGTCGAAGGCGTCAAAAAATCGGAAATCACTACGAGCTATCAGGTCGACCTGCGCTATCACGGTCAGGGCTTGCGCTTAACGGTCGAGGTGAATCTCGCCGAGCTGCAAAAGAAAGGCCTCAAGGTGATCTCCGACAAGTTCGACGAAGAGCACGAGCGACTCTTCACCTTCGCGTTGCCGCTCGAGCACGAGCTCGTCACGCTGCGCTCGGCGGTGCAGGGCCAGGGCATCAAGATCAAGCGTCGGCCGCTCGCCGCGGGTGGCGGTGATCCGAGGGCGGCTGCGGTGGGCAAGCAGAAAGCCTTTATGGAAGGCAAAGACGTCATTGCCGTGGTCTATGACCGCGTTAAGCTCAAGGCTGGTAACAAGGTGCGAGGGCCCGCTATCGTCATGGAAATGGACTCGACCTCCGTCATCCTGCCCAAGCACACCGGTCACGTTGACAAGTCCGGCTGCATCCTGATCTACCCCGATAACTTTAAGGCGCCGAAGAGGGTCGCTGCGAAGAAGTCCGGGCACAAGTAATCACGAGGAACACATCAATGCCTGCAACGATCGTTCAGCGCAACAAAAAGCCCTTCACGAAAATGAAGGTCGATACCGTTACCATTGACATCATCGAGAGCGCGCTGCGTAACGCGCGTTACGAGATGGATACGGTGCTCTTTCGCACAGCTATGTCGCCGGGTATCCGCGAGCAGCACGACGAATTCCCAATGATCGCCAACACCGAAGGCAAGATGGTCGTCGGTCAGTTCGGTTCGTTCATCTGGGGCTTCATGCAGGGCTACGACGGCACGGTCGAAGAGGGCGATATCTTCCTCACCTCCGACCCGTATTCCGTCAACGGCGCCATCAGTCACGCCAACGACTGGCTGATGCTGATGCCTGTGTACCGTGGCGGTCGCATCATTGCCTGGTCCGCCATGTTCGGTCACATGACCGACGTCGGCGGCAAGGTGCCGGGCTCGCTGCCGACTGACGGTACCACCATTTACGAAGATGGCATCGTGGTGCCGCCAGTCAAAATCTATAAGGGCGGTGAACTGAACAAAGACGTGCTGCGCGTTGTACTGCACAACTGCCGCTTGCCTGAGTGGAATCTCTCGGACTTCAACGCTATCACTGCCGCGTTGCGCACCGCGGCCGCGCGTTGCATTGAAATCGCTGAGCGGTTTGGCGACGACGTGTTCTATTCAGCGATGGATGCCATGCTCGAGCGCAACAAGCGCGCGATGCGGGCGCTCATTCGGCAGAACGTCCCGGAGAGCAAGCAGTACTTCGAAGACTACATCTGCGACGACGGCCTCAACATGGGTCCGTATCGCATAAAGTGCAGCATGTGGCGCGAGGGTGACAAGTGTATCTTCGACTTCGCCGGCACCGATCCACAGTCGATTTCATCGATCAATTTTTTATTGAACGAAGAAATGTTCAAGATGTTTGCGGGTATCTACATGATCATGGTATTTGACCCGCAGATTCTCTTCAACGACGGCTTCTACGATCTAATGGAAGTACGCATTCCGCCGGGTACGCTCCTCAAGCCTTTGAAGCCCGCAGCGCTGTCCTGTCGTACCCACGCGCTGGGACGTATCTTTGATATTCTCGCGGGCTTACTTGGTCAGGGAAATCCCGACTTCATGTGCGGTGCCGGTTTCTCTGACAGCCCACACTTCATGTACTCGGGTTACGATAAGAACGGCGAGTGGTATCAGCTCTACCAGATCACCTTCGGTGGCATCCCGGGCAAGCCCTTCGGCGATGGTCCCGATGGTCACTCGCTGTGGCCCTCGTTCACCAACGTGCCGAACGAGTTCCTCGAGAGCTACTTCCCGCTGCGTATCGACATCTACGAAACTATTGCGGATACCGGCGGTGCCGGCAAAAACCGCGGCGGCAACGGCCTGCGTATCGGCTATCGCTTCCTCGAGCCCGGTGAGATCTCGATCCACGACGATCGCTGGTTGACCTACCCCTGGGGTGCCAACGGCGGCGAGCCAGGCGCGCGCAGCCGCAAGCTGCTGCAACGTTCTGATGGTACCGAGCAGTTGTTGCCCTCAAAGATCGACCACGTCAAGGTCGAGGCAGGCGATTTGCTGATTGCCGACACTTGGGGCGGCGGTGGTTGGGGCGACCCGCTCGAGCGCGAGGCCGCCAAGGTCGGCTTCGATGTGGCCGCGGGATTGGTGACGGCCGAAGGCGCCAAGCGCTACGGTGTCGTCTGTAATGCCGATGGCAAGATCGACGAAGCCGCTACCGGAGCGTTGCGCGTCAAAATGCGCGCTGGTCGCGGTCCGAAGAAAATATTCGATCGCGGCTTCGAGACGATCGACGAGCTCAAGGGACGTTGCAAGGCTGAGACGGGTTTCGATCCGCCGGGCCAGCCTCGCTTCACCAAGTGGGCTGCAGTGGCTGCCGAAGCGATGGCCAAGAAAAAGGGGATAAAGGCGGCCTGAGGCCGCATTCTGTCCGGCACGACGGAAGTCCCCGCACCGCAAGGCGCGGGGACTTTTTTTTGAGCCAATTTTGAGCATGATGGGGTAATGCAGCAGATGTCGGACACCTACGTCGATGTGGGGTATTCATCGAGCACCGTCGGCTTCGGTCGCAAAGCCGGAGTGCTGGTGGTCGATTGGCAGTTGGCATTCACCGACCCGCGATTCGAGCTCGGTGGTCTCGAGCGGCTGCATCGCGCCCGCGACAATACCGCAGCGTTACTGAAGACGGCGCGGGCCTCGGGCCTGCCCGTAGCGGCCTGCTACACGGCCTATTGCAGCACCAAAGACATGCCGCTCTGGAAGGTCGCGGCCGTCCGCCGCGAATTTTTTTATGGCCATGACTGCACGGCCATGGACCCGAAGATTCACGATCCCGGAGATTTCACTTACTGCAAGAATGCGCCGTCGATGTTCTTTCAGACGCCACTCATCACCTGGATCGTCCGCGAAGGCATCGATACCGTGTTCGTGACCGGCTGCACCACTAGTGGCTGTGTGCGCGCCACCATCGTCGATGCGTTTTCACATGGACTGCGTGTGCAGGTCGTGGCTGACTGCTGCGGTGATGCCGAACAAGGGCCGCATGACGATACCTTGCGTGATGTCGGGCGGCGTTACGCTGATGTCATCGATCGCGCACGTGCCGAGCAATGGATGCACTCGCAGGCGGGTAAAGCATGAAACGTCGGGAATTTTTGGTTGCGGGCGGTACGGTGGCCGGGGGCTTCTGGCTGGGCGCCACCTTGCCAGAAGCGGTTTTTGCTGCCACCAGCGGGCGCTTCAATGCCTATCTCGAGATTGGCGCGGACGGTGCCATCCACATCACCTGCCCGCAGTCCGAAATGGGCCAGGGCATTCACGACGGTCTGCCAAAGATTTTAGCCGAAGAATTAGCCGCGCGCTGGGAGGACGTTCGCGTGCGCATGCCGAGCGCGGACGATGCCTTCATCAATCCCATCACCAAGCGTCATCGAACCGCGAATAGCGAGTCGACCAATATTTATTTCGGGCTGTTGCGTACCACGGGTGCTGCGGCGCGCGACATGTTGATTGCAGCCGCGGCGCAGCGCTGGTCCGTGCCTGCGGTGGAGTGCCGAGCGTCTGCCTCGCGAGTGACTCACGCGGCGAGCGGCCGCTCGGCGAGCTACGGCGAATTGGCTTCGACCGCCGCAGCGATGCCCGTGCCGAGCGCTCCCGTACTCAGGGACCCCAAAGATTTCACCCTGATTGGTCGTGCGACCCCGCGTAAGGACACACCGGCAAAAGTCGACGGCAGTCTCATTTTCGGTATCGACGTCTCGCTGCCCGGTATGTTGCATGCAGCGTTGCGTCGCTCGCCGACCGTGGCCTCGAAGGTGTTGAGCTTTGATCGCAACGCTGCACTGTCACTAGCCGGCGTCGTCGATGCCTTCGTGGTACCCGACGGCATTGCGGTCGTCGCCAACTCGACTTGGAACGCGCGTCGCGCCGCCGAGGCGCTTAATGCCACCTTTGATGACACAGCCGCGCAAAACGTCGATAGCGACGGTATGCGCGCGCGTCTACGCAAAGCCTTGGATGATGATGCGAAGGCGCTCGCCGGCAGACCGATGCCGGGTTTTCCGGCCTTCGATAAAGCGGCCACGATGGCTGCTCTCGAGAGCGCCGAGCGTCGTCTGGAGTGGGAATACGAAGTGCCGTTCCTCGCGCATGCCGCCCTCGAGCCTCTCTGTGCCGTGGCCGTGGTGCGGGCCGACGAAGCGGAGGTCTGGGCGCCCACGCAACAGCCCGATCGTACGCGCGACATGATGGCGCAGGTCACGGGGTTGCCGCGCGAGCGCTGTAAGCTGCACGTCACCTTTTTGGGCGGTAGTTTCGGTCGTAAGTGGGAAGTCGATTTCGTTCGTCAGGCCATGCAGATTGCCAAAGGCGTCGCGGCGAATCGCCCGGGGACCCCCGTCAAACTCACGTGGACACGAGAGCAGGATTTTCGTCACGACCGTTTCCGACCTGCACATCTGGTGCGCACTCGTGCGGGGCTCGATACCAAAGGAAAACTGGTCGCGATGCACAGTCGAACGACCGGTATCAGCATGTGGAAATATCACGGGCGACCCTCGGCACCCGGTATGGCAGACCCGTTTGTAGCGGGTTGGCTGATCAACGACAACTATCGATTCCCGAACAAATATATCGACTACGTGGAGACTCCAGAGCCCGTACCGGTCGGTACCTGGCGATCGGTATCACAGTCAATGAATTGTTTTTTCTCGGAAAGTGCGATCGATGATGTGGCCTTTACCACCAAACGCGATCCGCTCGAGTTGCGCCTCGAGATGTGTGCGAGCGATGCGCGGTCGATAGCGGTGCTGCGTAAGGCAGCTGAGCTCGCGGGCTGGGAAGAAAAGCTGCCGAAGGGCAGGGGTCGCGGCATTGCGCTCGCGCTCGGCTACGACTCATATTGCGCGGAGGTGGTCGAGGTTACGGTCAAAAATCGCAAGGTCAAGATTGAGCGCATCATCGCGGTCTTCGACTGCGGTACAATAATCGATCCGCGCAACGTCGATGCGCAGGTTGAAGGCGGTGTGGTCTGGGGTCTCTCGGCCGCCATCGATGGACAAATCAATTTCGCCAATGGTGCTGCAGTCGAGGACAACTTTCACACGTCACCAATCTTACGCATCAATCAAACACCGCGCATCGAGGTACATCTACTCAAGACCGAACATAAATCAGGCGGGGCGGGCGAGGCGAGTGTACCCGGGGTCGCACCGGCGCTGGCGAGTGCCATCCACATGGCGAGCGGCGAACGACCGCGTCGACTGCCCATCATTACGTCCGGGTTCGAGTTCGTCTGATGACCGTAAAAAAATTTGGGCTATGGCTGGGCGTCATCAGTTTTGTGGTGATGCTCCTTTTGCCGGCGCCCGAGGGGCTCTCTGCTATCGGCTGGCGAGTCGCAGCCGTGACCGTGCTCATCGGCTGCTGGTGGTTCACGGAAGCGGTGCCGGTGACGCTCACTGGCAGCTTGCCATTTCTTACGCTGCCGTTGCTTGGCATCGCCAAACCCGATGCCATCGCCAGCCTCTACATGTCGCCGGTGCTCTTTTTGATCTTGGGCGGCTCGCTGATCGGGCTGGCCTTCGAAAAATGGAATCTGCATCGGCGCGTGGCGTTGATCGTGGTGTCGAAAGCGAATCCCGAACCCCGCTCCTTGCTGCTGGCCATCATGGCCGTCACCGCTTTCGTTTCGATGTGGGTCAATAATTCGGCAACGACCGTGATGATGCTGCCGATCGCCATGGCAGCGCTCGCTGCGGTGGTTCCCGAAGACGGCAGCAATAGTGATGTTGCGCTGCAACGTCATCATCGAAATTTTGCGGCGGCCATGATTCTGGCCGTGTCGCTCGCCTCGAATCTCGGCGGTTTCGCCACACCGATTGGCACTCCCGTGAATTCGATCGCCGTGGGTATTCTTGAGCGCAGCTATGACGTGCGCCTGAGTTTCGTCGAGTGGATGAGCTTTGGCGTGCCGTTCATGCTGCTCAGTGTGCCGATCGCGTGGTGGCTCCTGTCGCGTGTCACGTTGCCGTTCAAATTTGCGGGCGCGGGCCGCGAATCGATACGCGCGAGTATTGGTGAGCCGGGCCCCATGGGCGTCGCCGAGCAGCGCGTGCTCGCGATCGTGGTCATCGTCGCTGCAGCTTGGGTTTTTTTGCCCGTGCTCGAAAAAACCGTTCCGGGTCTCACTGATGCCGGCATCGCCGTCGCCGGGGCGCTGGCTTTGTGCCTTTGCCCCTCGGGCGATAAGCGCCCGGGCGCGGCTGCGGTCTTGCTCGAATGGGAAGATGCCAAGCGCGCACCGTGGTATCTCATTTTGTTGCTGGGCGGTGGCCTCGCGCTGGCCGATGCAGTCGTCAAATCCGGTCTTTCGGCCTGGCTCGGTAGCGCACTTGCGGCGGTCAGCGATTTGCCCTTGCTGCCGATGCTGATCGCCATTTCTTTGCTGTGCGCACTCATTACCGAAGCAGCCAGTAATGTGGCGACGGCGAC
>VGUP01000093.1 GCA_016874175.1 Gammaproteobacteria bacterium
CTGCCTGGGGTTGCGAGCTGGACCAAGATCACACGCGCGGCGACTGGCCCGAAGATTACACGCACCGCGTTGTGGTCGAGATGATCTTCAGCGATATAGCGTATGCCGATGACCGACTCGAAAAGTTCACGCTGACGAGCGAGCTCACCTGTGTGGATGATCGGTCTATTGATCAAGAGGACGCGACCGGTCTTTAAGAGATTACTTTAGAGTGTGATATCGCGCCTACAGGTCCTGCCCCAATCGACAGCCCGTGACCCGGCGTCAAGGAGGGGGGGTCGGCGCGATGTCATTATTTCGCGGGTACTAAGTATACTGAGTCTCAAACGTCATGAACGAGCAGCGGTGTACAGCGCTCGAAAACGATATGCGTGGACTGGTTATTCTGATTAGCCGTACTCACGGCCTGGAGTCTGCCATTCGCATCGATGACCCGCGAGGCCCCACCTGTACCGACATAGCCGGGTTCGGCGGCGCGCGTGTATCGCAGAGGTTGCGCAGCGGCGCGAGAATCAAGCGCGGCGTCTGCGACATCGAACCGATGAGCGCCGGCCCGAGCGAAGTCATGAACCTAATGACGGGCTAAACCGTAAAGCGAGTGTGAACGCAATGGCGAAACTCAGACGGCCGAGCTACGCGCGAGCCGCTTACCGATTAGATAGCTGATCAGTACCACCACCATGACCGCACTTCCAAAGAATAGTTCCTTGCCTTCCGCCCAAGCATCGACCGGAGACAGGGTCATTTTGGCGAGTGCGAAGCTCGCGATCAGCAAACTGACCCCACCCACCGCGAGACTCAGGACGCGCGAGGCGACCCGCGCGAGGTCGTCCGCCCGCGCGATGAGGCGCGAGATCCACAGACCATTGATGCCGTCAGTCACCAGCATACCGAGCGTGAATAGAGCTCCGAGCGTCAGCGCGTGACTTAAGCCACCGAATTGTTGCGCGGTCAATGAAAAGAGGGCGGCCTGACTCACGGTGTCGAAGGAGAGCGCAAACAGCGCACCGACCAGAGCGATCAGCCCTGGTGAGCCAGCCTTGCCGAGTCGGCCCATGAGCTTGCCGAGCAGTTTGCCCTTGAGACCGACAGGGGCGACGACCTCGTTGGCCGGGGCGGTGATTGCGGCATGGACATTGGCAATGCCGAGGGCGAGTAGGAACAGGATCGAGATCCAGGAACCGCTGGCCTCGAGCCACTCTGGGGTCTCCCAGCGCGTGGTCGCGAGACTTACGAGCGCGGCGATCATTATGACCACAGCGCCGTGACCCAATGAAAACAGCGTACCGCAGTAGCGGGCGAACCCTTTGCGGGCGCGGGTGTTGACCCGCGTCAGACCATCGATGGTGGCGAGGTGATCGGCGTCAAACCCGTGTTTGAGTCCAAGTAAAAAAACCACTGCGGCGAGAGCGGACCAACTTGTGGGCAGAGAATCCATCGGAGCGCGATCATAACCGCGGTTTCTTGCGGTCTGAAGAGCGCGCATATACTGTTTAAGGGTGCGCTCCATCTCGTGGTCCATATTGTGGCTGTCGTGTGTGCTGTTCGCGGCCTGTGGCGGCGGCGGCAGTGGCGGTGCCGGCACCCTCACGGGTAACAACGGTGTCTCGACCACCACCATGACCCCGCCCACCACGGTGACCGGACCAGCGGCCGAGGCGAGTCTCGGCGCCACGCTGCAACGGCCGGTTCTGCAGTGTGGCTCCTCGGTCGATACCGTGACTGCCGATGCCGCAGCGGCGAGCGTGGCGGTTTTTGAAAGCGGCCCGGTGCGTCCGCTCGCGCTGTCTGCGGACGGTCAACGCCTCTTTGTCACCAACGCGCCGGCAAATTGCCTCGAGATCTATGCCGTCGAGGACGATGCGCTGCGCCTCGTGAGCGCCATCAGTGTGGGTCTCGAACCGGTTGCTGTCGCCGAACGCAACGCCAACGAAGTGTGGGTGGTCAACCATCTCTCTGATTCAGTGAGTGTAGTCAGGCTCGACGGCACGCCTCGCGTGCTGCGCACTTTGCAAGTGGGCGATGAGCCGCGCGATATCGTATTTGCCGGTGCCAACCGTGATCGTGCTTTTATCACCGTCGCGAATCGCGGGCAAAATCGCCCGGGTTTCAATTCGTCCTCGTTGGTGACCTCGGGCGCCGGCCGCGCCGACGTGTGGGTGTACGACGCGGCGCAGCTCGATGATTCTTTGAACGGTAAACCGGTAACGGTGCTGACTCTCGTCGCAGATGTGCCGCGGGCACTTGCGGTGAGTAACGACGGGCGCACGGTTTATGCGGGTGTCTTCATGTCGGGTAATCGCACCACGGTGCTGCACCGCGATACCCTCAACACGCCGAAGCCCGGCATCTCGACGAGCACCGATGGCGTGCAGGCGCCGGGTACTGGTCTGATCGTGCGCTTTGACGGTACAGCGTGGCGGGATGAGGCCCGCAATGACTGGTCGAGTCGCGTGAAGTTCAACTTGCCCGACGAAGATGTTTTCGCCATCGATGCGGTGGCCGCGACCCCCACGGTGACCGCACGCTTCGCGGGAGTAGGGACCACCCTCTTCAACATGGCGGTCAACCCGGCCGATGGTCGACTCTTCGTCAGTAATACCGAATCTTTCAACGAAGTTCGCTTCGAGGGTTCGGGTCAGCGCGGTAATAGCAGCGTTCGTGGCCGCATCGCCGAGAGCCGTATTTCTTTGATTACGCCGTCTTCGGGGGCAGTCGCCGCGGTACATCTCAATCGACACGTGAATTTTGCCTTGCCGCAGGGTTTGAGCTTGCCGGCGGCTGATAAGGCGCGTTCGCTGTCCCAGCCGACGGCGCTCGTGTTCAGTGCCAATGGCGACACGCTTTTCAGTGCGGCTTTTGGGTCGGCGAAAGTGGCGGCACTGCCGACGGCAGCGCTGGTGGCGGGCACCTACACGCCCGATACCAGCCGGCAGATCGAGGTACCCGCAGGCCCTGCAGGTCTTGCGCTCAATACGGCGGGTAACCGGCTCTATGTGTATTCGCGGATCGCGCACGCGGTGAGCGTGGTCGATGTCGCCAATCGTAATCTGCTCACGACGCGCAGCCTGTTCTCGCCCGAGAGCGCGGCGGTCAAGGAGGGTAGGCGTTTTCTCTACGATGCAAACTTGGGTTCAGCTAACGGGACGGTCTCTTGTGCGAGCTGCCACGTGTTCGGTGATCTCGATCACCTGGCTTGGGATCTCGGCAATCCCGACGATCGCATGCAGACTAACCCGAACGCCTATCTGCCGCTCAGCCCGCGCACTACGCCGCGCTTCCATCCGCTCAAGGGTCCGATGACCACGCAGACACTGCGCGGGATGAAAGGGCATGGACCGCTGCACTGGCGTGGTGATCGCACCGGCACTACCCGCGCGTTGGTGCGCGGACAGACTGAAAGTCTTGAAGAAGCAGCGTTCAAAGAATTTAACTCCGCCTTTGTTGCTTTGATGGGACGCGAGACGCCGCTCAGTACAGCGCAGATGCAAGCTTTCACCGACTTCGTAATGCAGCTTTCGAACCCGCCTAACCCAGTACGTGCGTTGGATAATTCTTTGACAGCAGACGAAAATGCGGGTCGCGATATTTACATGAACTTTCCGATCACTCTGCTTGGGTCTTGCGATAACTGTCATCGTTTGCGTCCGACCTCGGGCCAGTTCGGTACCGGTGGCCTCATGACCTTCGAGGGCGGGCGTATTAGCGAGAACTTCAAAGTGCCGCAGCTGCGCAACGTGTACACCAAAGCCGGTATGTTCGGTTTCAGCGGCGACAACAGCACCTCGACCGGCGCGCAGATCCGCGGCTTTGGCTTCAGCAACGATGGCGCGGTCGACACCCTCGATAATTTTTTCCGTGATCCGGTGTTCTTGTTCCCGCCGCCCGCCGCCGACAGCCGCCGTCAGGTCATCGCTTTCACGATGGCCTTCGATACCGATTTCTTACCGGTAGTGGGCCAGCAGGTCACATGGCGACCCGGCGTCGAATCCGTCGTGGAGTCTCGCTTGACGCTGCTGCGCGAGCAGGCGCAAGTGACTTCACCGCGACGCGCCTGCGATCTGATTGCGCGCGCGAGCGTCAACGGTACGGCGTACAGCGCGCTTTTGCAGTCGGATGGCAGTTGGTCGATGCGTGGCGGCGGCACGCGCACCGATGCGCAGCTGCGCGAGCTGGCGACGGTGACGCAGCCCATCACCTTTACTTGCATGCCGCCCGGCACCGGGCGTCGCGCGGCGCTAGATCAGGCTTAAGCAAGCTTTTTCACTTTGACCAGACCTCAACGCACAGGTTTCTTTGCAGCGACCGGCTTCGGCGCCTCGAGCAACTCGATCAGGTAGTCGTCCGGATCTTTGACGTGAAAGACGTGACCGCGCATCGGTGAGCTGTCGGTGGCAGTTTTCTTTGATAGATAGACTTGCGGTGGCTCAATGATGTTTACGCCCGCGGCGAGCAGCCGATCATGAATGGCTTCGGCATTGGTGACATCAAACACCAACACGGCATCGCCGACGCCAGTACGACTGGCCTCGATGCGGTTATCGGCGGGGATCGGACCCGAGAATTCGACTAGACCGAGACGTCCGCCTTCGCCGGAGTCACTCGCCATAATCACGAGACGTGTTCGCGTCGAAGGCGCATTCAGTGGAAAGAAATTACCCTCGGGTTTACGGGGGATGTCCATCTCCGTCTCGATGCGAAACCCCAGCAATTCATAGAATCGGATCGAAGCCTTGGCATCTTTGACGAGTAGCGCGGTCCGTAGCAGCACGGGTTCGCCCGCCTGCAGCACCGCTGCTTGCAGCGCCAATAAAAATACGGCGATGACCACGCAAAACAGGGGTTTTGACGTCATTAAACTGCCTCCACGCGGTTACCGCTGCCGCGCTGCGCGGGTAACGTAGCACTGCACGCTCTCCTACGCACGTCTCAAGTGGGTCATGTGCTCGTCATGGGATATGGGCTCGGCAGTGAGCTCGTCATCAATGCGCTCACGCACAACATTGCGCGCACCACCTCGCTCCTCGCCGATGGGCGCATGCGCCTCTGGGATTTTTTGCTCGACGTCGATCCGCATGTCCGTAACGCAACGATCATATTGGTGCCGCTCGGGTTTTCGCTTGCTGCCTATCTTGGCCTAGGGTCTCTGGCGTGGGTGTCGATGTGGGCGCTTTGGATCGTATCGACACGTTGGTTTTGGCACGTGTAGCTCGTGCACTGGCGGCGCAAGTCACCCGCGGGCGCAGGTCTTGCGCGCTGGTATTGGCGCTTGAATTACTTGCTGATTGCGCTCTTTGCCGGTTCTGCGCTGTGGTTGCTCGCCACGAATTTTCCGTATGCGGCACCGTGACTCGCCCTGAAGGTGCTGCTGTTCGCGGCGGGCATGATCTGCGGGATCTTCGTTCGCTATTGCATCCGCGAGGCTTACTGTTCAGCGCTGCCGGCCATCGCCGCGGGTCGCGCCACCACGGCCGACAACGCAGAGTTCGCCCTGCTGATACGCAAGGCTACCTGGGCGCTGGTCGTGCTCTGGATATTGCTGCTCGCCATCGGTGCGCTCGGCGCCCTCAAACCCGCTTTCGACTAGGGCAGTTCGGCTAGAATTCGCGGCATGTATCCGCGCAAAATGTTTGCCCGCCTGAGCCGTTTGGTCGGGGCGGTCGCCATCCTCTCCCTGCTGTCGAGCTGCTTGTCGAGCGCCGGCCCCGAAGCGCCCAAGATCAGCGAACAACCCAAGGACCGCACCGCCTTCGTCGGGCAATCGGCCAAGTTCGACTTTGGCGCCTCGGGCAAGCCGCCGTTCACGTTTCAGTGGTATCGCAACGGCGTAGCCATTGCCGGAGCCACCGCGCAGATCTATGCGACCAACCCGCTGACCATCGGCGACGACGGCTCAAAGTATTCGGTCAAGATCAGCAACGCGCAGGGTTCGGCCACCAGCAGCGAAGCCACGCTCACGGTCAAACCGCCGCCGACCATCACTGCGCAACCGACTGCACAGACCGTGAACGCGGGCGCAGCCGCGAACTTCTCGGTGACGGCGACCGGCGAGCAGCTGCAATACCAGTGGTTGCGCGACGAAGTGCCGATCAACGGTGCAACCTCTGCGACGTACTCGATCACCGCCACGACAGCGGCTGATGACGGCGCGGTCATCACGGTGTTGGTCGGCAACCCGGGTGGTATCGTCGGCAGTCAGTCGGTGTTGCTGACCGTGCTCTCGTCCCCGGCCATTACCATTCAGCCGGTCGCGCAGACAGTCGTTGAGAGTGACCCCGTCGTGTTCGCGGTCAGCGCCACCGGTGGCAATCTCCAGTACCAGTGGCGTCGCAACGGCAGCAACATCGCGGGCGCCACCTCGCGTGTGTTGCGGGTTGCAGCCGCGACGGCTGCGGACGACAGCGCCGCCTATTCGGTCGTGCTCAGCAACACGCAGGGTAGTGTCACGAGCAATGCCGCGACGCTGCGCGTGGTGGCTGGCAGCGTGCGGGCGTTACCCGTGGCCGCCGCCGAGGTCTCGCTCAACAAAGCGGGGATCGCCGCAGTCGCGTTTACTTTGATCCGTCGCAGCAATGGCTCGGTGGCAAGTTGGGGCTATAACACCGACGGTCAGCGTGGCGATGGCACGGCGGGGGCGCCGAGCGACACCATCGGCACGGTCACGCTGCCTTCGGGCCGTACCGCCAAAAAAATTTCTGCGGGTGGATATCACTCGCTCGTGCTGCTCGATAATGGCGATGTCTACGCTTGGGGTCTCAACGACAACGCACAGCTTGGTTTGGGCGATGTGCTCCCACGTACCGCGCCGACCAAGGTGACCTTGCCACGGGCTGCCATCTCGGTGGCGGCCGGCCGGGCGTTTTCTTTGGCCTTGCTGGATGATGGTCGCGTGTTCGCTTGGGGCGCGAACGCGGTGGGACAGATCGGTGACAACACGCGCGATGCAGCTTCGAAACCCGTGGCAGTCAAAGATTTGACCGGCGTGACCCAAATCGCGGCCGGCAACGCGCATGCGCTCGCGCTGCGCAGTGACGGCAGCGTCTGGGCCTGGGGCGCCAATGCTTCGGGTCAGCTCGGCGAGGGCAGCTTCAAGCCGAGTCGCGTGCCGGTGGCGACGGGGCTTGCGCAAATCGTGCGAATTCGCGCCGGCGGCGATGTCTCGATGGCGATCAGCCAGCGGCGCGCGCTCTATCTTTGGGGTGAGAACGCCGATGGCCAGCTCGGCCTCGGCAGCGCAGCGAGCACCGATGTGGGCGTACCCACGGGCGCTTTGCGCGATGTGGTCGATGGCGCGGCGGGCGAGCGCGGCAGCATTGCGCTCGGCAGCAATGGCTTGCTGGTAGCCTCCGGCGCCAACGACGCCGGCTCGCTCGGCGATGGGGGTACGACCGCGCGTAATAACTTTGCCGCGGTCAGCGTCGTCAGTCAGGGTATCGCAGTCGATATCGGCGGGCTGTCGTTCGCGGCCGCCATCGGCGCGGACGGCACCACCTGGACTTGGGGTGATAACAGCGCGAAGCAGCTTGGCAACAGCAGCATCACGACTACCAGCACGTCAACACCCACCGTCGTGCCGTCGTTCGACGCGATTCCCTGAGGTTCGTCGCCCGCAGGTCTCGTCAATCAGGCTTGTACGCGCGCCAGCGGCCGTCGCGGTCGCGTAGCTGCCAACCATCGGCTCGGGTCATCACTTCGATCAGGGCGGCGGTCTCGGCGTCTGGTGTGCCATCGAAGCGGGTCGGGCGATATTTCATCTGAAAGTTGGCAATGACCCGACGGGTGGCCTCGTCGAACTCGCCGTGGCGGGGTGCCTCGAAGCCGATGGCATCCAGGCCCTGCTGAAACCAGCCGATGGTCGGCAACGAGGCCTCGTGGGCGGGCAGGGCCGCGGCGACGGCGGCTTGGTCCGGCCAAGGCACCAGGCCCTCGTCCGCCAGACGCCGCCACGGGAACTTGGGGCCCGGGTCGGTCTTGCGCTGCGGCGCGATGTCGCTATGCCCCAGGATGCGATGTGGCGCGATCTCGTGACGTGCGGCGATATCGCGGACCAGCGCGATGACGGCGTCGATCTGGGCGGGCGGGTAATCGATGAAGTTCAGGCCCGGGGCGGCGTCATCCCCAAGATTGACGATCTCGATGCCGATGGAGCTTGCGTTGAGCTGGGTGTCCCCGCGCCAAAAACTTTGGCCGGCATGCCAGGCGCGCCGGTCTTCGTCGACCAGACGATAGATCGTTGGCGGCTCGAGGCCCACGAGGTAATGGCTGCTGACGCGGTGTCTGCCCTCGGCACGGGTGAGGGCGGTCACCGAGCGATCGAAATCGAGCTGGGTGAAGTGCAGGATGAGGTAGCGCACCCGGCTATCGTGATTGGCGCTGCGGTAGCGGGTGTCGATGGTGTGGCCGTCGAGGGTCATCGTCGAACAGGCTCCTAAGCCGAGCAGCGATATGAGTATGATGGCGGCCCACCAACGTGGTCGGCTACGTCCCAAGGTTTGCATATGGATCGCACCATCCTGCCATTGCTCGCCACCGTCATAGTACTGGCCGTGAACGCCGCGGCCAACATCGTGCCGATCAACGGCCTCAACACGGGCCAGTTGTCCGATCTCTACCCCACGGGCTTCACGCCGCCCGGCTACGTGTTCTCGATCTGGTCGATCATCTACCTCGGCCTGCTGTCGTTCGGGGTGGCAGCGTGGCGCGGCGGCCCGCGGGTGCGCAGTCGCATCGCCGCCATCCGCAATCCCTACTACCTCAATGCGGCAGGCAACGCTGCCTGGATCTTCGCCTGGCACTACCGACAGGTGGAACTGAGCGTAGCCATCATGTTGCTGATCTTGGCCACGCTCATCGTGATCTTCATGCGACTGCAGCGTTTATCGCAGCCCTCGACGGGCGAATATTTGTGCGTCGATGGCGTGTTTGCCATTTATTTTGGCTGGATCACCACAGCCACACTCGTCAATCTGGCCACGCTTTTCTTTGATCGCACTTGGTACCCGCTGGGTCTCTCCATGGATCAGTGGGCGCTGGCCACGGTCTGCGCAGCGACCGCCATCTATGTCTGGATGGGTGCGGTGACGCGCAGTCCCACGTACTGTGCGGTGTTTGTCTGGGCGGCGAGCGGGGTGTTTCTGGGTGATGAGCGCATCACCGAAGGCGTGCGGATTGCCGCGCTCACGGGGGCGGTGACGGTGACGGCGTGTCTGGTCTGGGCGATCTTCAGCCCACGGCCGCGAGCGCTGTTTCGAGGGTCCTGAAGACCTCCTCCGCATCGGGCTCGTTGAAGATCTCGTGATACATCTGCGCGAAGCACTGCGCGCTCACCACGGCTGAAGGCGCGGCGGCCGCGAATTCTTTGCTGCCGCGCGGGCTCACCGCGCGGTCGTCGCCGGCATACAGCAACAAGGTCGGCGTGCTCCAGCTTGCGGCCTGCGCGCTCACCGCAGCGCCCTCCTGGGCCACGAACGCCCCGAGTCGGGCGCAG
>VGUP01000094.1 GCA_016874175.1 Gammaproteobacteria bacterium
CCCCCTGGGCGCGCACCTCGAGTTATTTCTTTGATAACGATATCAATCCGGAAGGCGTGGCGGCCAACTGGCAGCAGGCGGCTAACGGATTTTTCGGCAGCGCGTTTCTCGCGCAATTTGCCGAGCGGGCAACGGCCGCCGACTCCGGGATGGTGGGCGCGCAGATGGGTTGGCGCTGGCTGCGCAGTGATGGCAGCCGGGTGTTGATCGCCGGCGCCTACTACGACCACACGGCCGTGCGCGGCTACAACCCGTTTCAGAGTGCGAGCGCGAGCTCGGCGGGTCTTGGTAGCTATGGAAATTCGACGACGACCAACGCCGCGATTTGTCGCCGTGCGGTGACGACCGGGGGCAGCTGTCTCGCCAATGATTACAACGTCATCGAGTTGCTCGGCGAATATCAGTTCAACATCGGCGAACAGCCGCTGCTGCTGTACGCCAACGTGGCCAAAAATACTGCGGCCGATTATTCGATCACGACGACAAGCTCGGCGACCACCATTCCGCGCGGGCTCGATACGGCTTATGCCATCGGCTTCAACTATGGTCGGGCGAACGCGACGATTCCGGGTTCATGGGAGATCGGCTATCTCTATCAGATGATCGAGAAGGACGCGCTCTTCGCTCAGTGGATCGACTCGGACTTCGCCGCGGGCAATACTGACGGGGGCGGCAGTGCGCTGCGTGCGGCTTGGCAGTTCTCGCGGAACGGTCGCTTCAACGTGACCTACATGCTCAACGAAACCAATCGCGATGTGGCCGCCGCCGTGACGCTGCCTACGACGCGCAATGTTTTCGATCGGGACTACCAGCGCCTGCAGGTCGATTTCAACTTTACTTATTGATTGGCGGCGGGTTGATTGGCGGCAGGCCCGTCACGGGCCTGCATCGCCCCCCCCGGGTGGGGTTCGATCATGAAATTTGGATGACGGACGTGGCCGCGACATGGGATGTGGCTAAAATACGCCGCCCCTCGGGTCCCCCAGCCCTCCAAGGTCCAGCGTCTTCATGAGTTCTTCGCTTTTGTTCGTGCTGCTCGTGGCGTTGTCGGTGCTGGCTTTTCAGCTCGGCAAAGCGCGCGCCATTGCGGTAGTGGGCGGCTTACGCGGCGTCCGCGACCTGCACTCGCTCCCCGGACACTACGGCTTGCTCACGGCGATCTGGTGCGGTCTGCCCGCGCTCGTCGTGTTCGCGTTGTGGATCTCGCTGCAGGATGTCGTGATCACGCAGTTGGTGCTGGCCGATCTGCCTGCGAATGCGATGGCGCAGTCCGCGCAGGCGCTGATGCTCAATGATTTGCGCAACGTGGTGGCGGGCAACGTGCCTGCCGAGATGGTCGCCGAATCAACCCGGGTTGCAGCAGCCGAATATCTCAAGCTGCAACGCATCGCCCAACTTGCGTTGACCGTCGTGACTTTTGCCGTCGGGATCGCGGGGTTGCTCGTGGTGCGTGCACGTATTCGCCCGGACCTGCGGGCGCGCAATGCCTATGAGCGCGTCATCGAGTGGGCGCTCTTTGCCTGCTCGGCGGTCGCGGTGCTGACCACGATCGGCATCGTGCTCTCGATCGTTTTCGAAGCCACGAGATTTTTCAATATCGTACCCATCACCGAGTTCGTGTTCGGCACCAACTGGAGCCCGCAGATGGCGATTCGCGCCGATCAGGTGGGCTCGTCGGGCGCCTTCGGTGCCGTGCCGCTGTTCGCAGGTACGCTGTTGATCTCGTTCATCGCCATGATCGTGGCGGTACCCATTGGGCTCTTCTCGGCGATTTATTTGGCCGAGTACGCGCCGCTCGAGGTACGCAAGGTCGTCAAGCCCTTGCTCGAGGTGCTCGCGGGCGTGCCGACGGTGGTGTACGGATTCTTTGCGGTCACGACGGTCGGCCCAGCGCTGCGTGTGGCGGGCGAAGCCTTCCGGCTACCGGTCGCGGGCGAGAGCGCACTCGCTGCGGGGCTCGTCATGGGGATCATGATCATCCCCTTCGTGTCATCGCTTTCGGACGACATGATCACCGCCGTCCCGCAAAGTTTGCGTGACGGCGCTTATGCGCTCGGTGCAACGCGCTCCGAGACCATCCGTCAGGTGGTGCTGCGTGCGGCGCTGCCCGGCATCGTGGGTGGCGTGCTGCTCGCGATCTCGCGGGCTATCGGCGAAACGATGATCGTGGTGATGGCCGCGGGCCTCGCCGCCAATCTCACCGCCAATCCGCTCGAGGCGGTGACAACGGTTACGGTGCAGATCGTGACTTTGTTGGTCGGTGACCAGGAGTTCGATAGCCCCAAGACACTGGCCGCGTTCGCGCTGGGGCTGGTGCTGTTCCTAGTCACGCTGCTGCTCAACGTGATCGCGCTCTACGTCGTCAGGAAATACCGTGAACAATACGACTAAGACCGCAGAGCAGACGCAGGCACTCGTGCGTAAAAGTCTCGCCCGGCGCTATCGTGCCGAGCGACGGTTTCGGCTGTACGGAATAGCGGCGGTCGCCGCCGGTATCGGCTTCGTGATTTTTTTGTTCGGTACCATCTTTGCCCAGGGCGCGTCGGTGTTCCGTCAGTCTTATGTGCAGCTGACGATCGTTTATGACCCCGAGACCATCGACCCTGCCGGCACGCGCGTTCCCGAAGAATTGGTCGCAGCCGACGATCAGGCGCTTGTCCGTGCCGCGCTGCGCGAGCGCTTTCCGAATGTGGAGGGGCGTTCGAATCTGCGCGAGCTCTACGGCATCGTCTCTAGCGCGGCCTCGATCGAGTTGCAGCGTCGAGTCGTTGCCGACCCTTCGATCATCGGTCAGCGAGAGACCCTGTGGTTGCTCGCGGATGATACCGTCGACATGCTGCTCAAGGAAAAAGTGTGGCGCTCGGCACCCGAAGATGAGCGTCGCCTGTCGGATCAGCAGATCGGGTTCATCGATGCGCTGCGGGCAGACGGCACTCTGAAGCTGCGCTTCAATGCGGCGTTTCTGTCGAATGGTGATTCGCGTGACCCCGAGCAGGCGGGTGTGCGCGGCGCGCTGATCGGTTCGGCGCTGACGCTGCTCATTACTTTGCTGCTGTCGTTCCCAATCGGCGTCGGCGCGGCCATTTACCTCGAAGAATTTGCACCGCGCAACCGTATCACCGACGTGATCGAGATCAACATCAATAATCTTGCGGCCGTGCCCTCGATCGTGTTCGGGCTGCTCGGGCTTGCCACCTTCATCGGATTCTTTGGTATGCCGCGTTCGGCGCCCTTGGTCGGTGGTTTCGTGCTCACCTTGTTGACGCTGCCCACCATCATCATCGCCTCGCGCGCGGCGCTGAAGGCCGTACCGCCTTCCATACGCGAAGCGGCGCTTGGAATGGGAGCCTCTCGGCTGCAGATGGTCGGGCATCATGTGCTGCCGCTCGCGATCCCCGGCATGTTGACGGGCGCCATCATCGGCATGGCGCGCGCACTCGGTGAATCGGCGCCGCTGTTGATGATCGGCATGGTGGCCTTCATCGTCGATGTACCGAGCGGGATCACCGATCCGGCGACGGCTTTGCCGGTGCAGGTATTCCTGTGGTCGGATTTGCCGGAGCGCGCTTTCGTCGAACGTACCTCGGGTGTAATCATCGTGCTGCTGCTGTTTTTGATCGTGATGAACGCAACCGCGGTCATCCTGCGCAACAAGTTCGAAAAACGTTGGTGACGGACATGAACGAGACCGCCAAAACCCCGCCGGTGGCGCCGAGCAGCAAGACCATCGGGACCGTGACCGTGCCGGAGCCGGTGTTCTCCTGTCGCGATGTCGATGTGTTCTATGGCGACAAGCACGCCATCAAAAAAGTGAATATCGATATCGGTCGCAGCCAGGTGTTGGCGATGATCGGGCCTTCGGGCTGCGGCAAGTCGACCTTCCTGCGCTGTCTCAATCGCATGAACGACACGATCGTCGGTGCGCGCGTCGAGGGGATGATCCAACTCGACGGACACGACATCCACGACAAGCGTCAAGACGTGGTGCAGTTGCGGGCGCGCGTCGGCATGGTCTTTCAGAAACCGAATCCGTTCCCGAAATCGATCTATGAAAACGTTGCCTACGGTCCGCGCATCCACGGTCTGGCCGCAGATCGTGCGGAGCTCGACGAGATCGTCAATACGAGTTTGCGCCGCGCGGGTCTTTGGGAAGAGGTCAAAGACAGACTCAACAACCCGGGCACCAGTCTCTCTGGCGGTCAGCAGCAGCGCCTCTGCATTGCACGCACCATCGCCGTGAACCCCGAAGTGATCCTGATGGATGAGCCTTGTTCAGCCCTTGACCCGATTGCCACCGCCCGTATCGAAGATTTGATCGACGAACTGCGCGAGAGCTACGCGATCTGCATTGTCACGCACTCGATGCAGCAGGCCGCACGCGTGTCGCAGCGTACGGCGTATTTTCATCTGGGCGATCTCGTCGAAGTCGGCGAGACCGACAAGATCTTCACCAATCCGCAAGCCAAGTTGACCGAGGACTACATCACGGGTCGGTTCGGCTGACGCGCAGCCATTTTGTAGCCACCCACTTCTCGCCGGCCCGCACCGGCATGCCGCCGTGCAAAGTTTTGGTGGACGGGTGCGGGCGGTCATAGCTGAAGAACACCGCATTGCCCTTGACGGCTGCGATCTCTAGCCCGATGTCCGGAAAGTTGGTGGCCCCGCCGGCTTTCGGGGTGTTGAGGTACATCACGAGCGAGCCGACGCGCTGACCACCGCGTGCGAGGAAGGGCTCCGCACCCGGCTGGTTCGGATCAACATAATCGTAATGCGGCTTGTACTGCTGGCCGACGGCGTAGCGCAGGATCTGCAGCGCTTCGCCATTTTCCATGGGCCAGTGCAAAAGGGCCGCAATGCGGCGTTCGATACGCGTGATGAGCGGCGTGGCCCCGCGGCCAAAGGCCGTACCGGTGCTGGTGCGATCGCCGTGTCGTTGTTCGCCGCCGCCTTGCACATCAATCACATTCGAGTCGGTCAGGTGACGGCGAGTCTGCGCAATCAACTCGTCGCATTCACTGTTGGCGAGCAGGCCCCCGAAAAGAACGATGCGCGGCTCGTTGATCGTGAATAGCACCCGCGCCTCACGATCAAAGGCGTAAACGCTTTGCGGCCAATCTTTGACGAGCGACTGCGGTACTGTATTGCTGGCCGCGGATTCCGCTGCGACGACGTCGTTACGCGCCCGCACCGACTCGAGCCGCGCCTGCAGCGCGGCGGTCATGACATCGACCGCCTTTGCCTCGCCGAAGCCGCGCGCGGCGAGCTCCGTCAATAAATCATTGGGCGAACGGCCCGCTTCGGTTTGGCGAATGATCCATTGCCGCAGTTCCGGGGTGTCTTCGGCGGGCGTGCTCACGATGGGCAAAGTGTAGACGAGGCCTCGCGAGGGCGGTGCTCATCTTCACATGGCTTTATCCGCCATCGCGTTGTCACGGAACCGTCATGTGGCTGTCACACGTGCCGCCTAAATTTGTGTCTCCCATTTTTGGCGGTACCCACGGCCCTGACGGAGCGTCTTCACATGCAAACCCTCGACAAGCACAAGAACCTGTTGTTACTCGCCGCCTCTGTGGCGGTGCTCGCCGGTTGCGGCTCGGAGGAGATCGCCTCGCCGGGTAGTGGCGGCAATGTCACGGTCAACATCACGACGCCGCCGCCTCCGCCGCCCCCGCCGCCGCCGACGTCAACGCTGGTCACGCCCGCGGGCGGCTGCCCGACCATCGAAGATTCGGCCGGTCTCAAGGACCTCGGCACCATCACGGGACCGACCGGTACTTATCGCAACTGCGAATTGCCGGCGCGCTTTACGCGTAGCACCACACTGACGCGCGTGCCTGGCTTGCTGTACTCGCTTGGCGGTCGCGTCGACGTGGGTAACGATTGCGGCGCTGCCGTCGGCACACCGGCGGGTTTGGCGTGCGGCATCGTGTTGACCATCCAGCCGGGCGTGGTTCTCTTTGGCTCGACGGGCGTGTCCTGGTTGCATATCAACCGTGGCAACCGCATCAACGCGGCAGGAACGGCGACTCAGCCTATCGTTTTCACGAGCCGCGACAACGTGCTCGGTTTGACCAACGACCTCTCGCAGGGTCAGTGGGGTGGTGTGGTGCTCTCCGGCCGCGCGCCGATCACGGACTGCACGGTGGCGCCGAACGCGACGCCGGGCACCGCGGCCTGCGAACGTCAGGTTGAAGGCGCCGTCGACCCGGCCTATTACGGCGGTGCAACGCCGACCGACAACAGCGGCACGCTGCGCTATGTGCAGATTCGCTACTCGGGCTATGTGCTCTCGGGTAACTCCGAGCTGCAGGCGCTGACGACAGGCGGTGTCGGCAGCGGTACGACCATTCAGTACGTGCAGTCGCACAACAGCTCGGACGATGCCGTCGAATTCTTTGGCGGTACGCATGATGCAAAGTGGCTGGTTTTCACCGGCGCTGACGACGATAACCTCGATCTCGACGTGGGTTACCGTGGCCGCATTCAGTACGTGATTGCCGTACAGAAAGACAACAACGGCGATTCGATGGTGGAACTCGACAGCGCCAACGCGCTCGAGGATCAAACGCCGCGCACCTTCATGCGCCTCGTAAACTTCACCTTCGTGCATCGCAACTCGATTGCGAATACGGCGGCGGTGTTGTTCCGCGGTCAGGCCGATGCCTCGCTCGTCAACGGCGTCGTGACCACGCCGATCGCCTGCCTGCGCTTGAACGGCGCGAACATCATCGGCACCAATGCGGCGGTCGACAAGATCGGCCCGCCGGTCTTCCGTTCGGTCACCATGCAGTGTGGCACCACGCCGTTCATCGGTACGAGCGGTCTCACGGCCGATCAGGTCGCAGCGACCTTCAACGTGGCGGCGAACAACAACACCTCGACCTTCACCGCGTCTCTGACGGGTGGATTCACCAACGGCGCCAACGAGACGGGTCGTACGGCGACCGATCCGAAGGTGGTCGATGCATCGTTCGATACGACGAACTACATCGGCGCAGTCAAGGACGCGGGCGATACGTGGTACGCCGGCTGGACTTGCAACTCGGCGACAGCGAATTTTGGTTCGTCAGGCAGTGCCTGCTCGACGCTGCCGCGAATCGCTCAGTAAGTCTGCACCGCGGATCGCCGAGGAATGAACAAGCCACTCGCGTCGCCGTCGCTGATACTGCTCGCGGCAGCACTGATCCCGGGCATCGCAGGCGCTCAGACTGCGCAACAGACTGAAGTCGCACAGCCTGACGCTGCGTCGCAGCCGCCGGCCGAAGAGGCCGCGGTTGAGGCGCCGGTCGACGTGGATATCGTCGGCGGGATCGTGATCGTCGGTCGACGCGATCGCAATATCCAACAGGCGACCAACGTCGTGTTGTCGGTGTTGTCTGCCGAAGATATCGCGCGCACCGGCGAGGGTGATGTGGCGGGTGCGCTGAGCCGAGTCACGGGACTCAGTGTGGCCGGCAACGGCTTTGTGTATGTGCGTGGTCTGGGTGATCGATATTCTCAGGCTTTGCTGAATGGTTCGCCCTTGCCGAGTCCCGAGCCGCTGCGTCGCGCCGTTCCGCTCGATATCTTCCCAACCGATGTCATCGCCTCGTCGCTCGTGCAAAAGAGCTACTCGCCCAATTTCACGGGCGAGTTCGGTGGCGGCATCATCAACCTCACGACCTTGTCGGTGCCGAAAAAGCCGTTCCTGAAGTTTGGTGCGGGCGTCAGTGGCGATACCGAAACGTCGGGGCAGATCGGCTACACGCACTATGGCAGCAAGTACGACGCGACGGGCATGGATCGCGGTATTCGCGATGTGCCAACGGCGCTTGCCACTTTTTTTACAAGTGGCGAGCGGATCAGCTCGGGTAACGTCAATACGCAGGCCATCGCCAAAAAATTTTTGAACACCCGTACTGGTCTCGTGCAGTACAACGACAAGATGCCGGTGAACGGGTCGGGCTCGGTCACCGGGGGTACGTCGTACATCCTCGGCGATGGCGAACTCGGACTCGTGGCGACCGCCGGGTATAGCAATGGTTGGCGTACCGAAGACAACACCGAGCAGAGCGCGGCGAACGCCAGTCTTTCGATCATCGACAAAGATTACCGTCGCGTCGCGACGGAGAATCGGATCGTCGTCAATGGTCTTTTGGGTGTGAACTACGAGTCCGGTGAGGGTAATCGTCTGCGGTTCACCAACTTGATCGTTCGCGACACCATCAAGCGCACGAGTCTCGCCGAGGGACGCCAAAACAGTCAGCGGCCCGGCGCCGATTTCCGCGAGCAGGACACGGCGTGGTACGAGCGCCAAGTTTGGAGCTCGCAGTTGAGCGGCGGCTTCAATTTTGATCCGCTCAAAATCGATGCCCGCGTGGCCTACGCGAAGTCGTCGCGCAAGGCGCCGTTCGAGCTCAGTCTCGGATACTCCCGTTCGAACGCGGCGACCAGCCCGTACGGGGCGTACTTCGTCAATCGACTCGACAACGGTCAAACCGGCTACGGTCGCATCGTGTTCTCGGAACTCGGCGAGGATTTGCTCTCTTACGGTTTTGATTGGACCTATTCCGTGTCGCCGACCGTCGTGCTTTCGGCAGGCTACGAACGCAGCAAAACCGATCGTGATTCGGAGCGCCGCGAGTTCCAGATCATCGCCCCCTCGAGTTTCGAGAGCGGTGTGGGCATGTTGCGCCCGGATTATCTGCTCGGTGGCGCGGTCATCGAGTACTACAAAATAGCTTTGATCGAGTCGACCGAGACCGACCCGGCCTTCGCGGCCTCGCTCAAGACCAATGCCGCGTATGCACAATTGCAGGCCGAGGTTGCCGAGGGTCTCGAGGTCAACGTCGGTGCGCGCATGGAGAAAGCCGAGCAGCGCGTGAACCCTGTGCAGGTGTTCAAGACCGCGAGCAACTCGGGTGCGGGTACCAACCTCGAAAACGATTATGTCCTGCCGGCGCTCACCGTCACCTACAAATTCGGCGACAACATGCAGTTCCGTGCGAACGCCTCAAAGACCATTGCGAGGCCGCAGTTCCGTGAATTGATGTTCCAGGCGTACTACGACCCGGAGAGCAATCGCGCGTACCGCGGTAACCCCTTGTTGGTCGATAGCGAATTCACCAACGGTGAGTTGCGCTGGGAGTGGTACTTCGCGCGTGATCAGCGGCTGTCGGCCGCCGGCTTCTGGAAGCAAATCGACAAGCCGATCGAGGCGTTCACGGGCTTCAACGACAACAGCCCCGTGACGAGCTTTGCGAATGCGCCGTCAGTCACGCTTTATGGGGTAGAGTTCGAGCCGCAGAAATATTTCGACATGGACCTGTGGTCGGACGCCGAGTTCTTTGCTTCGCGCAAAGCC
>VGUP01000095.1 GCA_016874175.1 Gammaproteobacteria bacterium
CACGATCACCACGCGTCGTGTGGTGATCCGCCAGGGCGTCGCCCTCGCGAGCACGATCAATTTGCCCTTCAAGGCGATCGAGTCGGCGCAAATTCTCACCCGTAATGACGGCAGCGGCGACATCGCACTCACGCTCGATCGTGAGCAGCGCGTCTCATATCTTTGGATGTGGCCGCACGTGCGCCCTTGGCGTATCACGCGGCCGCAGCCGGCGCTGCGCAGCCTCGCCAATCCGCAGCGCGCAGGCGACATTCTCGGGCGTGCGTATGCTGATTTCATGCCGGGGACAACGCTGGATGCCAGCGGCGGGGCTGGTGCAGAAACCCCCGCGGCAGGCCCGCGTACGGCCATCGGTGCCTCGGCGTGACCGCAGAGCACGCGCACGATCTGCCAAAACCACTGCTGCTCTCGGCGGGTGCGCTCGTGCTGGCAGCGATCCTGCTGGTGATCGTGGGCGATGATCTGCCCCAAGCACCGCCCTCGACACGGGACGCCGTTGTCTCGAGTCACGAGTTGCGGTTACGCAGTCTCGAGGATGGCGCGATCGTTCCGGTGCTCGTCGACGGCACTCGCCTTCCGGCCATTCGCGCCGAGCAGGCAGGCTTCGTGAGCGGCGTAATTCGCGGCCTGTCGCGTGGTCGCAAACTTTCGGGCAGTGATGCCGACGCCCCGTATCGACTGTCGCGGATGCGCGATGGACGTTTGCTGCTCACCGACACGGCGACCGGCACCGAAATCGATCTCGATGTATTCGGGCGCGACAATGCGCGCACTTTCGCGGAACTCTGGGAACAGGGCGAGGCCCGCGCCGCGGGAAAATCGTACCTGACTGATTCGGCGCCCTGAGCGCCGACGCACCGGGGGCAACGTGAACTGGGCGACACACGGTGCACCCCTGCTACTCACCCTCGCACTCTGGTGGGGTTCGACGGCGGTAATCGCCCGACTGATCGGCCACACACCGCACACGTATCCACGACTTTTGCTGCTGGCCACGCTGCTCGGCTTTGCGGGCCTGTTGTTGCTGGTGAGTCTGCGCGATACCACCAGCGTTGCCGGTGCCGTCGGCGCACTCGTCGGCGCGATCGCCGTATGGGGCTGGATAGAAGTCACCTTTCTGACCGGCAAAGTAACCGGACCCCTGCCCGGCCACAGCGCTGACGATGAGGGACTGTTGCGGCGTGCAGGTCGTGCATTCACGGCAATTCTTTGGCATGAGATCCTGATCGCGCTGACGGTCGCCGTCGCTGCACTGTTGCTGCTCGGCCGCGAAAACGATCTCGCGCTGCTGGTGCTGCTGCTGCTCTGGCTGATGCGCAGCAGCGCCAAGCTCAATCTTTTTCTCGGCGTCCGCAATCTCGGCGAAGGGTTTTTGCCGCCGCACCTGCGGCATCTGCTCGATTTCATGCGCCATCGCGCCATGAACGCCCTGATGCCGATATCTTTGCTCGCCGGTACGGCAATCGCCTGGCACTTCGGTGCGGCCTCGTTGAGTGCCGCCAGTGCTTACGAGGCCACGGCGTCGACCATCCTCTCGACGCTCGCTGCCCTCGCCGTTTTCGAGCACCTGCTGATGGTGCTGCCACTGCCCGCAGAAACGCTGTGGCGTTGGAGTCTTGCCGATCGCCGGGCCGCGCCGTGAACGCAATCGTTGCCCGCGCAGGAGTCGGATCATCATGAGATCACCCATCACCCACCGTCTACTCGAGAGCATCGACGATCCGGCCACTCTGCGCGCCTTGCCGCGCAGCAGCCTCGAGCAACTCGCTGAGGAACTGCGTGACTATCTGCTGCAGTCGGTGGCGGCGAGTGGCGGTCATCTGGCTTCAGGGCTCGGCACGGTCGAACTCACGCTCGCCCTGCATTACTGCTTCGATACCCCACGGGATTCTTTGGTGTGGGATGTCGGCCACCAGTGCTATCCCCATAAGGTCCTGACGGGTCGTCGCGAGGCTTTGCGCACTATCCGCAAACGACCGGGGATCTCCGGCTTCCTGAAGCGCGACGAGAATCGTCACGACAGCTTCGGGGCCGGCCACTCGAGCACCTCGATCAGCGCGGCACTCGGCATGGCCGCAGCGGCCAAGCAACAAGGTTGGCGCTCGCGCAGTGTCGCAATCATTGGTGATGGCGCACTCACGGCCGGTCTCGCCTTCGAGGCACTCGATCACGCCGGCGGGATCGCCGCTGACTTGCTCGTGGTCCTCAACGACAACGGCATGTCGATCTCCGAGAATGTCGGCGCTCTCTCGCAGCATTTGACTACCCAGGGTCGCAGTTCGGTCGCGGACTCGCAGGGATTTTTCAAAGCTTTGGGGTTCAGCTACCACGGACCCATCGACGGCCATGATGTCGACGCCCTGGTGAACGCCTGCAATGAATTGCGCGATGCGCCAGGTCCGAAGCTGCTGCACGTGATTACCCGCAAGGGCAGAGGCTATGCAGCGGCCGAAGCGGAGCCGATCAAATATCACGGGGTCACACCGTTCGATACCGAAGTCGGCATCGTCGGCGGCAAGACGAGCGCAGTCACCTATACACAGGTGTTCGGCGACGCGCTCGGCGAACTGGCGGCCGCCGATCCGCGTGTGGTCGCGATTACCCCGGCGATGCGTGAAGGTTCGGGACTGGTTGCCTATGCCAAGCGCTTTCCCGACCGTTATTACGATGTTGGGATCGCCGAGCAACACGCGGTGACCTTTGCCGCCGGGCTCGCGACCCGCGGCCTGCGACCCGTCGTCGCGATCTACTCGACCTTCTTGCAGCGCGCCTACGATCAGTTGATCCACGACGTGTGCCTGCAGCAACTGCCCGTGACCTTTGCCATTGATCGCGCCGGCCTCGTCGGTTCGGATGGCGCGACGCATAACGGCAGTCTCGATCACAGTTTTTTGCGTTGTGTCCCGGGCCTCGTGGTGATGACGCCCGCAAGCGGCGCCGAACTGCGCGCCATGCTGCGCACGGGTGTCGAGAGCGGCATGCCGTGCGCAGTCCGCTATCCGCGGACCGCCGCCATCGGCGTTGCAGCCGCGGACCAACCGCTGCCGCGTCCGCTACCGATCGGACGCGGGGAGCTCGTTCGACGCGGCTCGGGTATCGCGCTGCTCGCCTTCGGTACCCTGCTCGAAACGGCGCATGACGTTGCCGAAATCATTGATGCCAGCGTCGCCAACATGCGCTTCGTCAAGCCGCTCGATGAGAGTCTGCTGCTCGAACTCGCCAAGCAGCACGATATTTTGGTGACCATCGAAGAGAGTGTGATCGCCGGCGGCGCAGGTTCTGCAGTCTGTGAATTCTTTGCTGCACAAGGCATCGAGATTCCGGTACTCCGTCTCGGTCTACCGGATCGACCGATCGAACACGGCACGCGCGAGCAGTGCCTGCAAGAGGCCGGGCTCGATGTCCCCGGAATCTTTGATGCCGTGGCGCGCTACTGCGCAGTCGTCGCTGCCCGCCGCAGTCCCGGCAACAAGCCGCTGCGCATGCGCGACAACGCCATGTTTAACGGGGTGTTGCGACTGCTGACGCGCAGTCAACTCGGTTGACTCAGGCCGGCAACGCGCGAGTCAAGCGATCAGGCAATCTGCCGCAGTGCTTCGGGTAACCTGAAATGCACGGTTTCGGCGAGGCCAGGCAGTTCGCGCACGGATTGCGCGCCATATTCGCGCAGTCGCTCGCAGACTCTACGCACCAAATATTCGGGGGTCGAGGCCCCTGCGGTCACGCCGACAATGCCGACGCCCTGTAACCAGAAGGGCTGCACGTCGCTCTCGTCCTGAACGAGCCATGCCGGCACACCTTGGTCGGCCGCTACTTCTTGCAGCCGATTCGAATTCGAACTGTTCTGGGCGCCCACCACGATCACCAGATCGACCCGACGCGCTAACTGCTGAACGGCGCGCTGCCGATTGAGCGTGGCGTAGCAAATATCGTCGAGGCCTGGCCCGACGATATCGGGATAACGCTGCTGGAGGGCGTAGATGAGTTCGCGGGTGTCATCCATCGACAGCGTCGTCTGCGTGACGTAGGCAACCGGGTCGTATTTCGCCATCGGCAGCGCGGCGATTTCTTCGATCGTGCCGACGACATGCACCGGACCTTTGACCGAACCGCGAGTACCCTCGACCTCTTCGTGGCCGGCGTGCCCCACCACCACGATGGTGAAGCCACGCTGCGAGTAACGCTGCGCCTGCAAGTGTACCTTGGTGACGAGGGGACAAGTGGCATCGATCACTTGCAGCTTGCGACGCGATGCGGCCTCGACCACCGCGGTTGCGACTCCGTGCGCACTGAATACGGTGACCGAGCCCTCGGGGATGTCGTCGATGTTTTCGACAAAGATTGCACCGCGCGCGGCGAGATCACCCACCACATGCCCGTTGTGCACGATCTCGTGAAAGATGTACACGGGCGCACCGTGCATCGCGAGCGTGCGTTCGGCGATATCGATTGCTCGCGCAACCCCGGCACAAAAACCGCGAGGTTGCGCGAGCAGAATATCCACGTTCGCGTTCAGAGTCAGAGCCGGCCGCGATCGACGCTCGTCGGCGTCAAGGCAGCGATCGCGGTGTTGCCCGATCGCGGCGTCGCCTTCGGTGCGTCTTTCGCGGGGACCTTGGCCATCGGCACCCCTGCGGCCGGCGCCGCCGCCGGTGCAGCCGGTGCGGCGGCTGCGGCATCACCCGCTGCTGCCGTCCCGTCGGCAGGCATCGCGGTCGGGTCGACCGGAGCTGGCTTCATGCCCTGCAGTTCAGGATAGGCCTTGGCCATGCTCTCGCCGAAATACGGCTTGTATACGCCCTGATGGCAAGTCTGACAATTGATCTTGGCGACGTCGCCTTGCGGCCCCTTACGATTTTCGGGGAACACATTTGTGAGCGGTACCAGGTATTCGTTGTTGAGACCCCGCGCCATTCGGATACCGTGCCACGCAACGGTACGCTGCGGGGTGCTTTGCGCCCAGTCAGCCCATGCACGACTGTTGTGACAGTACGTGCAATTGACGCCGAGCGAGTTCGACATATGCACCATCAATGCGTACGTCCACTCAGCCTGCTTAGTCGACTGACGATTCCCAGTGGGCAGCGCGGTCGATCCGTTTACTCCGATGTTGAGATCGCCCAACAAAAATGGCGAATACGGGTCGTAAGGTAAACTTGAGTGTCCGATGGTGGTCACGCCCAGCCCCGTGATCGCGGAGTTTTGACCTGCACGCGTGCCGACAAAAGCGTTCTCGCGTCCCGAGCCTGGATCAGCGAACCAAACGTAACTCGGCACCGGTCCACCACGATGACAGGTGTGACAAGTCACGCCGGTATCTTTGACATGCGACTTCCAGTTGGTGTTGATGTCACGAGTCATTCTTAGCATGCTACGCGCGACCTGGTAGGTATACATACTCTCATCAGCGTAGTTTTCGCCGTTATGACAATACGTACAGTTCTTTTGGTTCGCGGGTGCTACCCACTCAGTCATTGAAAGCATTACGCGTGTAAATTCGCCGACCGACAGATCGGAGAGCACTTGCACATTTTGGTAAATATCTTTCGCCAGTGGACCGGTCGGATCAGCGGGCGGCTGGATATCACCGATCTGATTCATCGCCTTCAACATTACTTCCCGACGCGGATTGACATTTTGCTCCATGCCCGTGCCGCGATAGCCGATTTGTTTGGTCTCGATCGGCGGTCGCTCGCCACAGCCCGCGAGCAGAGCGCCGAGCATCACGATAGTCGCCATTGAACGAATAAGGATTTTCATCGTACGGCTCCTGAACTCAGTGCCGGATCAGGCAATGGTTCGAAGGTGGTCGGGTAGACCGGCGCGACACCGTGCTTGACCGCCCACAGATACCAGTTGTCGACGACGGTGCCTGTCAGCAGGATGCCGATGCCGCCCGTGAGCGTGCACAGCACTGCAAACCACCAAGCCCAACGGTGAATTGACTCCATAGACGCGTTAAACCCCATCGTCCAGCGCCAGAAGAGCGCAGCGCGCTCCGAGGCTGTGCCGCGATCGAGTACCTGCTCGACCTCGCGCTCGCCACCGAATCGGCTGACCGCCATGATCGTGCCGGCGTGCATGGCGAACAGCAATACCGAGCCATACAAGAACACGATCGACAGAGCGTGGAACGGGTTGTAGAGCAGATTGCCGTAACGCAGCGAAAACGCCGCAGTCCAGTCGAGGTGCGCGAAGATGCCGAACGGCACGCCTTCGGACCAGCTGCCCATCAGCACCGGGCGAATGAAGCCGAGCACCAGGAACAGGAAGATCGCCGAAGCGAACGCCCACGCCGTGTGTGTGCCCATCTTGAGCTTGCGCGCGAGGTTGTAGGTACGCACCCACCATAGCAGCACCGACATGGTCAGGAAGAATCCGGCCATCAGATGCCAGCCACCATCTTTGAGCGGCGGGATACGCAAACCATATTGCGGCGCGGGCGGTTCGAGTGCAAGCCAGAACAGCTGGCGGATGAACTGCAGGGGATTCCAGTTCACCGAAGCGAGCATGTTGAGGCCCACGATCTCGAAGGCGATGATGAAACAGAGGATCGACGCGAAGCCCGTGCTGCCGAGATAGAACGGTCCTATCTGCGCATCACCGATCTTGCCGAGCCAGTAGTTTGCACTCGCCTTGACGCCACGTACCCAGACGCCACGCGGGTCATGGGGAACGCCGGGATAGTGCGGTGCGGCAACCTGCACGCGCGTAAAAAGGTTTTGATATTCGGCCATGTGTGCTTACCTCAATTCCAGATGGGCAGGTTGAGCCACCACGCCCACCAGTCTGTCCAGCTACGCGTCCAGAACGGACCGCTCACCACGATACAGATCGCACTCCATACGCCCGCATTGATCGCGAGCAGGAGTCCGAAGCGGTGGATGCCGAGCGTGCCGATCGAGTAGCCGATGTTGTCGCGGAAGAACGTGTTCTCGTGCTCCGCACCCTTGACCACTTCGCCCTTCGCCGGATTCAGCGCCGACAGCACAAGCGAACCATGTAAAGCGAGCGCGAGAGTAGTTGTAAAAAAGAATGTCACTGCCACCATGTGAGCGGGGTTGTAGTGAAAGTGTAAATACTGGTACGCCACGTTCGACACCCAGTCGAGATGACTGTAAATGCCGTAGGGGAACGCGTGACCCCAGGCGCCGAGCAGCAGGGGTCTGATCACCTGCAGTGTCACGTAGGCGAGGATCGCGCTGCCGAAAGCGACCGGCACATGAAAGCCCATGCCAAGCTTGCGACAGATCTCGACTTCCCGAAGCGCCCATGAGACGAACGCGCCGACTGCGCAAATCGTCACCAGCTGCCAAATGCCTCCTTCCTCGAGTGGAGCCAAACCGAGCCCGTAGCTCAAATCAGGTGGCGCGATGCTGATCTGCCAAAGGTTCCAGGTGGGCCCTAGCGCCGCCCCATACACTAGAAGCGCGGTACCCAACAGCGAGAAAAACGCTGCAGTTACGCCAAAAAATCCAACGTAGAAGGCACCTAGCCAGAAGTCAAACAGGTCGCCGCCAACTAGAGTTCCACCCCTGATCCGATACTTTCTTTCAAAGTTGAGCATTGCCATGACTGTTCCCCGTCAAGCTCAGTGGGAGTTCCCGCCCTTCATTTATCTTTGATCCCGATGCGTCGGGCGACGGACTGCGAGCATTAAACCCGTAGTCCGCCGCCGTTCGCCATTCAAAGGTCAGTTCGGCAGCGGAGCATTGTGCTGCACGTTGCTGGCGGAAGCCGGAGCCTCAGCCAAGCAGGTGCCGCTGCCCTTGCCGTCGAGCCAGCACGAATACTTGGTGCTCAATTGCACGAAGTGATTCGTGGCGACGATCAAAGAGACGGCAATGCCGCCGACGATGACCACCTTTCGGGGATCCATAACCATCCATATACGCCACATAGTATTTCTCCTGAATTATTTGATGAGCGATCAGAACCAGGGAGCCCAGTTCCAGATCAGGTAGTGGGCGAGCGCGGACACCGCAAACCACAACCAAGCACTCATCCAGAAGAACCGGTTGATGGCACGTGCCTCATCCGGTGTGGCTCCTGAAATGCTCTTTCCTTCGGCCATTTCCAATTACCTCCTAAACAACGTTGCTTTTCCACGCACTCCCGCGCGGCAGGGATTGTCGGCTACGACCCGGGTCACAACCTGCGGCCGCCACCGTGATGACAACCGCCCGACAATACGTTCCCCCTCACGACACTCGGTCGTTTGCATGAAATTCTCTCTCATGCGGCACGTCCTCCGGCGAGCTCCGCCCGCGCACATGCAACGCGGGCCGCCGTGATGCGCTCTTCGCCGGCGAGACGGGCGTCGCGCTCGGCGCGATCACGCAGTCTCTTGGCAGCAGAAATGCGCACCAGATAAGGTTCATTGGCGACGATCTCGTCGAGCAGCGAGAGCGCCTCGGCATCCCAAGGGCTCGCTTCGCGCAGCAGACGCGCGGGTGTGGCGTCGACTTTGTCCATCTCGGTGCCGAGCGGCAAAATATTGAACAGCGCATCGAACAGCGCGTTACAGACTTCCTGCACGAGATAGGTGGCACCGGCGTAGCCCATGAAAGGCGTGCCTGTGTGGCGCCGGATGATGGCTCCCGGAAAAGAGGCCGGGATGTACATCGCACGAGGTCCGAGCTCGGCCAGGTACATACGCTCGTTGTAGCTGCCGAATAGCACGAGGGGGGTTTTCTCGCGTATCGCTTGACGAACAGCCGCGTTGTCGGGCTTGACACCGGGCTGCCGCGCAAACGAGAACGTGCACGGCAGACCGAGCTCGGATTCGAGGAAGTGGCGCACACCACGCGCGTAGGTTTCGCCAGCCACAATGGCAAAACTCGCGGTACCGAAGAAATCCTGCGTGACAGAGCGCCACAGGTCCCAGAGCGGCTTGATGGTGGTGTGCTTTTCGCGCTCAATGAAGGGCTCGGGATCGAGCCCGAGCAGGTCACCGAGCGTACGTAAAAATTTGGTGGTGCTGTGCAGGCCAATCGGCGCCTGCAAATACGGACGCTCGAGCCCCTCGCAGAGCATGCGCCCGAACTCGCGATACATGCAGACGTTGACGTCGGCATCGGCGAGTTTGGGAATGTCGGCCAAATGACTGCCGAGCGGAAAGGTCATGTTGATCTCGGCACCGATGCCTTCGACGAGACGCCGAATCTCGGCGAGGTCGGAGGGCATGTTGAAGGTGCCGTAGCAAAGACCAATGATATTGACGCGCGGCTTCTCGCCTTCTTTGCGGGTGCGCGCCGGCACTTTCTTCGGACCGAACTCGGTCCACAGCCACCATAGCGCACGATTCGCGCACTGCCACTGATCTTCGTCGATGGTGC
>VGUP01000096.1 GCA_016874175.1 Gammaproteobacteria bacterium
CCTTCATGAAAGCACGCGAGCGCGGCGAGAAGTCGGTCAAGGTGTCGATCGCGCTCGGTCAAGATCCTGTGACCTGGGTAGTCTCGAGCTCGAAACTAAATCGTGCGAAGGCTGATGAACTCGAGGTGGTCTCGGCGATCCGCGGCAAACCGCTGAAAGTCGTCCGCTCCGAAACCAACGATCATTTGGTACCCGCCAACTCCGAAGTGATCATCGAAGGTGAAGTACCTCTTGATCAACCGCTGCTGCCCGAAGGGCCTTTCGGCGAAATGTACGGATACATGGGTGCAAAGAAATCGGCGAATTTCTGGATGAATGTGACGACGATCACGCATCGTCGCAATCCGTGGATCGTCAATCACTTCACGGGTGTCACTCGCGGTTTTCCGACGGCACCGCTCGAACAGATCGCGCTCGCCGGCCTGAAACGCTTCATGCCCAACGTGAAGATGCTGCATACGCCGGTCGAAGCGACCGGCTTGTGCTTCGTCAGTTTCAAAAAACAAAAGCCCGGCGAAGCCCTCGAAATCGGCAAGCGGATTGCCCAGATTGTCGGTATCGCCAAAATCATCGTGATGGTCGATGACGATGTCGAAGTACTCGATCGCACCCAAGTCATGCATGCGCTCGGTGCACGCTGGCAACCGCAGCCTGCCACGGCCATCATTGCCGATATGCGCGGCATGGCACTCGATCCTTCACTGACCAAGCGGCCGATGACCTCCAAGATCGTGATCGACGCCACTCGGCAACTGCCGGAAGAAGACGGACCAAAGATTTATCAGGCCCTGAACCGAGCCGAACTCGAACGCCTCGCCCCCGAGGCCTTCGAAAAAGTGGCAGCACACTGGAGTAAATGGGTCGGCAAGTATCGGCCGCCGGGCATCTGAGCGTGCTGCAACTCGAGACACTGCGTCTGCGACTGCGCGAGTTCACGGAGGACGACGCAGCCTTCGTGCTGCGCCTGCTCAACGAGCCCTCGTTCATCGAATTCATTGGCGATCGGGGTGTGCGCAGTCTCGATGATGCCCGGCGTTATCTGCGCGAAGGGCCGATGGCGAGCTACCGCGCGCATGGTCACGGACTGCTGCGGGTCAGCCTCAAAATGGACGACACGCCGATCGGCATGTGCGGTCTCGTCAAACGCGACACTCTGCCCGAGCCGGATATCGGCTTCGCTCTGCTGCCCGAGCATTGGGAACAGGGCTATGTCGCCGAAGCCGCCCAAGCGGCCATGAAACACGGCGAGCAGGTGCTCGGCCTCGGCACTATTCTGGGCATTACTTCACCAGACAACGTGCGCTCGATCTCGGTTCTCGGCAAGCTCGGCCTCCGCTTGATCGAAGAAAAACCCCTCGGCGATAAACCGCAGCTGCTCAAGATATTCGCGCTCGCGCTAAAATAGGCGCATGTCGCAACTCAACCGCTACCCCTCGGCTGCCATTTTCATGCACTGGCTGATGCTGATCTTGCTCGCCGGTGTCTACGCCATGATCGAACTGCACGACGAGTTTCCTGACGGCAGTCCCAGCTATGAACTGCTCGAGACCTGGCACTACATGCTGGGCTTGACCGTGTTCGTGCTGGTCGGACTGCGCCTCGTGCTGCGGTCACGTTACACCGCACCGCCCATCGAACCCCTGCCGCCGGCGTGGCAGCGCAGGCTCTCGCGTCTCGTCCATGGCTTGCTTTACGCGCTGATGATCGGCATGCCGATCGGCGGCTGGCTGATGCTGAGCGCCAAAGGCGAAACCATTCCTTTCTATGGCCTGACTCTGCCTGCGCTGGTGCCGCCCAACGAAGAGCTCGCCGAACTGATCGAAGAAATCCACGAGACCATCGGCCTCACGGGTTACTACCTTATCGGCCTGCACGCCCTGGCCGCACTCTTGCACCACTACCTGATTCGCGACAACACGTTGCAGCGCATGCTGCCTTGGGGCGGTCGAAAATCATGATCGAAAAAGCCATCGAACGTTTGCTGTTTGCGTGCCGCTGGTTGCTGGCGCCGCTGTACCTTGGTCTCGCGCTGGCGTTGATCGCGCTCGGCATCAAGTTCTTTCAGGAGGCATTCCACGTCGTGCTGACCATCGGCACGCTGGCCGAAGACCAGCTGGTGCTGATCGTGCTGACGCTGATCGATATCGTTCTGGTCGGCAGCCTGATCGTGATGGTGATGTTCTCGGGCTACGAAAACTTCGTGTCACGAATCGATATCGCCGGTGAATCCGAGAAACTCGGTTGGCTGGGCAAACTCGATGCGGGCACCCTGAAACTCAAGGTGGCCGCATCGATCGTCGCCATCTCGTCCATTCACCTGCTGAAGGTTTTCATGGACGTGAAGACCATTCCGAACGACAAAATTCTTTGGTATGTCGTTCTGCACCTGACCTTCGTGGTCTCGGCGCTGCTGCTCGGCGTACTCGACCGCATGTCGTTCGCCGACAAGCGGCCGTAGCCGTTACGGCCGGAGCCGTGCTTATTTCTTGGTGCTGCGCTTGACCGCGCGCTTTTTGGCGCGAGCCGGATCCTTGGGACGGGTCTTGCCGAAAGAACCCTGATAAATCTTGCCGCGACGGCTCCTGCTGTCACCCTTGCCCATCTCTTCGACTCCGCTGAAAACGGCGATCCATTCGCCGGGGGCGCAAGTTTAGGCCAGTCAGCGGTAACGCGCCATCAACTTGCCGAGCTGCTTCGAACCAGGGTTGAGGCGTTCGAACGGCAGCTGGTTCAACGGCAGGTCAGGCGTGCGGTTGAGGGAGTGGAATTCGGTGTCTTGCGTCGACCGGCAATGCAGCAAACCCGTTAGGTATTCGCCCTTGGCGATGTGCTGCTGCACGTAGTCGTGCGCATGTAGTTCGTCGGTCGGATCGTAGTCTTCGGCAAGCTTGCGCAGCACCACACGGCTACCGTCATGCAGCATCACCGGTACCGCTTCGCCGGCGGCGTAAGCGGTCGCGATCTCTTTCTTGAAGGGTACGAAGTCGGCTTCGACTACCGGCTCGTAATGCTCGCGGGTGAAGGCGTAGCTCTTGGTCGAGCCGTCGTGATCATTGAAGGTCACGCAGGGCGAGAGCACGTCGATCAGGGCAAAACCCGGATATTTGAGCCCCGCCTGGATGAGCGGCACCAGCTGCGCCTTGTCGCCCGAGAAACTGCGCGCCACGAAGCCCGCGCCGAGATTCATGGCAAGCAACACCGGATCGATCGGCGGCTGTTGATTGACTTCGCCCTTCTTGGCTTTGGTTCCGACATCGGCCGAGGCCGAGAATTGACCCTTGGTGAGTCCGTACACCCCGTTGTTTTCGATGATGTACAGCATGTTCACGTTACGCCGGATCGCGTGACAAAACTGTCCGAGACCGATCGACAGCGAATCGCCATCGCCCGAGATGCCGATGTAATAGAGGTCGCGGTTGGCCGCATTGGCGCCCATCGCGATCGAGGGCATGCGACCGTGTACAGAGTTGAAGCCATGGCCGCCGCTCACGAAGTAGGCCGTAGTCTTCGAGGAACAGCCGATACCCGAAAGCTTGACGAGATTTTCCGGGCGCATCGAGATGCCCCAGCACGCCTCGATGATGGCGGCCGTGATCGAATCGTGGCCGCACCCGGCACATAGCGTGGACAACGCACCTTCGTACTCGCGACGAGTCAGTCCAAGCTCGTTCCGCGGCAGCGACGGATGGGCAATCTTCGGTTTGGGAATGAACGTCATGACACCACTCCGGAGGCGGCACGCCGATCTTCGAGCAGATCACCGAGCACGCCATCGACGATGAATTTTGATGACACGGGCAAGCCGCTGTAGTGCAACAGCGAGCGCAGCTTCGTCTTGTCGACCCGCGTCTCGAGCGTCAACAGCGACTTGAATTGCGCGTCGCGATTCTGTTCGACCACATAGATCATCTCGTGATCAGCCAGGAATTTTTCGACCTCTTCGCTGAATGGGAATCCGCGTACGCGCATGTAGTCGAGATGCACGCCGCGTGTGGCGATGACATCGAGCGCTTCGCGTACCGCGCCATCGCAACTGCCGATCGACACGATCGCCGCCTTGGCCTTGCCATCACCTTCGACCACGGGCCGCGGCACATGGCGCTTGGCCGTGGCGAGTTTGCGCAGCAGACGATCGAGCACCAACTGGTACGCCGCCGAATCTTCGGTGTAGGTACCGAATTGGGTATGGCCTGATCCGCGAGTGAAGTAAGCCCCCTTCGGGTGCACGCCCGGGAAGGTGCGATAAGGAATGCCGTCTTCGTCTTTATCGAGATAGCGGTAGAACTTCTCGATTTTTTCGAGCTCGGCCTTGCCGAGCACCTTGCCGCGATCCGGTCGATAGTTGTCATCCCACACCAGATCGCGACACATCCAATCGTTCATGCCGATATCGAGATCGAGCATCACAAGTACGGGCGTTTGCAGCCGCTCGGCAAGATCGAAGGCCTGCACGGCCATGTAGAAGCACTCTTCCGGATTCGCCGGATACAGACAGATATGTTTGGTGTCGCCATGCGATGCGTAGGCGGCCGAAATCAGATCGCACTGCTGCGTGCGCGTGGGCATCCCCGTGGACGGCCCGACACGCTGCACGTCAAAAAGCACCGCCGGAACTTCCGCGTAATAGGCTAGGCCCAAAAATTCGCTCATCAAAGAAACACCGGGACCCGAGGTGGCGGTGAACGAGCGCGCGCCGTTCCAGTTGGCACCGAGCACCATGCCGATTGCCGCCAGTTCGTCTTCGGCCTGAATGAAAGCGAAGTTGGCGCGGCCCGTCTCGGGATCGATCCGCGTTTTGTCAGCGAAATTTTTGAAAGCATCCATCAGCGAGGTGGATGGCGTGATCGGATACCAGGCGGCAACCGTCGCCCCGGCATAGACGCAACCGAGCGCCGCTGCAGTGTTGCCGTCGATCATGATATGGCCGCCGGTCTTGTCCATTTTTTCGACGCGCAGCGGCAACGGGCAGGTGAAATTCGCCTTGGCGTAGTCGTAGCCCAGCTGTATCGCCTGCATGTTGGATTCGAGCAACGCGGGTTTCTTGGCATAGGTCTCGGCCAGTAGTTCACGAATGCGTGCCACATCGAGATCGAGCAGTGCTGCTAGCACACCGGCGTAGCAGATGTTCTTCATCAGGATGCGTGTCCGCACGCCCTTGAAGTTCTCGTTGCAGAGACGCGCCAGCGGCACACCGAGCACCGTGACATCGTCACGCTTCAGCAGCGCCGGTCGCGGCCAAGTCGAGTCGTAAATCAAATAGCCACCCGGCGCGACATCGCGAACATCGCGAGCATAGGTCTCGGCGTTCATGGCTACCATGATGTCGACCTTGCCCGAACGCGCGACGTAACCATCCTTCGATATGCGGATCTCGTACCACGTCGGCAGTCCCTGAATATTCGACGGGAAGTAGTTCTTGCCCATCACCGGGATGCCGCTGCGGAAGATTGACCTCATGAGCAGCGTGTTGGCACTCGCCGAGCCCGTCCCGTTTACGGTGGCGATCTTGATGACGAAATCATTGACGCGGGAAGGAGCAGAGGACATCGGCAAGGTCTCCGTTCGCGAACTCAAGGAGTTGCAGCGGCAGTGGCGGTCGCGGTAGCAGGCTGATCGACGGCATGCGGCCATTTCACCCAGGACTTCTGCATGTCCCAGGCGGCCGTCGGACAGCGCTCGGCACACAGTCCGCAGTGCACGCAGACGTCTTCGTCTTTGACCATGACGCGTCCGGTGAACTTGAGCGGTGCACTCACATAAAGCGCCTGGGTGACGTTCTTTGCCGGTGCCTTCAGACGCGTGCGCAGATCGTCTTCGCTGCCATCCGGCGTCATGGTCAGGCAGTCGACCGGGCAGATGTCGATACAGGCATCACACTCGATGCACAGCTTGGCCTCGAAAATCGTCTGCACGTCGCAGTTCAGGCAACGCTGCACTTCCTCGGCAGCCTGCTCCGCCGTGAAGCCGAGCTCGACCTCGATATTGATTTTTTTAAAGCGCTCTTTGAGTGACACATGCGGCACCAAACGGCGCTCGGTAACGCTGTAGTCGTTGGCGTATGACCACTCATGCATACCCATCTTGCGGCTCTGCAGATTGACGCCAGGCGCCATCCGCTCGGCCACCGACTTGCCCTGGCAATGCTGATGGATGGAAATCGCAGCCTGGTGTCCGTGTTCGACCGACCAGATGATATTTTTCGGTCCAAACGCGGCATCGCCACCAAAGAAAATACCGGCACGAGTGCTCTCGAAGGTAGTGGCATCGACTTTGGGCACATCCCACTTGTCGAACTCGATGCCGAGATCGCGCTCGATCCACGGGAAAGCGTTTTCCTGACCGATAGCCAGAATGACGTCGTCAGCGGGATAAAACTCTTCGCCAGCGATACGCTCGGCCGTGATGCGCCCGCGCGCGTCGATGTCGTATTCCATCACCTCGAAGATCATGCCCTTGAGGCGACCACCCTCGATCACGAAACTCTTCGGCGAGCGGTTGATGATGATCTCGACGCTTTCTGCTTCGGCGTCCTCGAGTTCCCACTCCGAGGCTTTGAAGAACTGCCGTGGCTTGCGCGCCATCACCTTCACGCTCTTGGCACCGAGGCGCAGCGAGCTGCGGCAGCAATCCATCGCGGTATTGCCAACACCGATGATCAGCACGTTCTGGCCGACCGACTTCACGTGATCGAAGGCAATCGACTCGAGCCAAGCGATACCGATGTGAATATTGGCCGCACATTCCTGCCGACCCGGCAGCGAAAGCTCTTTGCCTTTGGGCGCACCGGAGCCGACGAAGATCGCATCGAAGCCACCTTCCGCTAGCAGTTTGCGCATGGACTCGATGCGATGACCGAGGCGCAGGTCGACACCCATATCGACGATTGCGCCGATTTCTTCGTCGAGCACATCCCCAGGCAAACGGAACGAGGGAATGTTCGTGCGCATCAAGCCGCCTGCAGTGGCGAATTGTTCGAAGATGGTGACGTCGTAGCCTAGTGGCAGCAGATCGTTGGCCACCGTGAGCGACGCGCAACCGGCGCCTATGCAGGCGACGCGTTTGCCATTTTTTTGAGTGGGAATCGGCGGCAGGCGATCGCGGAATTCGTCTTTATGATCCGCAGCCACGCGCTTCAGACGGCAGATGGCGACCGGTTTCTGTTCGACGCGACCGCGACGACAGGCGGGTTCGCAGGGACGGTCACAGACCCGACCGAGCACACCCGGGAATACATTGGAGCGCCGATTCACCATATAGGCATCGGTGAAGCGCCCGTGGGCGATCAGCCGGATGTACTCCGGCACATCGGTGTGGGCAGGACATGCCCACTGGCAATCCACGACCTTGTGAAAATAGTCGGTATGCGAGGAATCCGTCGCCGCCATTCAACCCCCGTTCTGGTCAGTCAACCGCCCGTGCCCCGAGTATCTAACCGCCCCATGCAAATGTCACCGTGAACAGGACATGGACGACGGGTACGATGCAGCCCTCTCCACCCCATGGAACACGCATGAACGAGATGGATGCCCCCAGCGAAATTCGCCTGCGCCGCCAGTCGCGGGTCCTCGAGGTCGCTTTTGGCGATGCCGAGCGTTATGCCCTGCCGTTCGAGTTCCTGCGGGTGCATTCGCCCTCGGCCGAGGTCCAAGGTCACGGTCCGGGACAAGAAACGCTGGTGGTCGGCAAACAGGCGGTGGGGATACACAATCTCGAACCGGTCGGCCACTACGCCGTCAGACTGTTGTTCGACGACGGTCATGACAGTGGGCTTTACAGCTGGAAATACCTGCGCGAGCTTGGTCGCGACCACGACACGCTGTGGCAGCGCTATCTCGAACGGGTTGCCGCTGCCAGCAAAGGTTGAGCCCCCAACGACGATCAAGGCAAAAAAAAGGCCGAGCAAATGCTCGGCCTGTAGTCCCTTTTTGTTTTTTTCAAACCCCGTTCGGCCGATCCGCCAGTAGCGGACCGGTACGCGCTCGATCGTTGTACGCCCACCGCCGGCGAAAATCCATAACCCGCCGCGGCTGATCACGACGGAGCGCATAATCCGACGCTCGCGCGGCTACAATGTTGGGTCCTGCGGGGTCCGTTTCATGGCCGTCGAGAACGACAGCAAAACCACTCACTTCGGTTTCGAAGAGGTCGCCTGGAGCGACAAAGCGAAGCGCGTTCGCGGCGTTTTCGATTCGGTGGCCCCCAAGTACGACCTGATGAACGATCTAATGTCGGCAGGCCTGCACCGAATTTGGAAGGAGTTCACGCTCTCGCAGACGCATCTGCGACCAGGTCAACGCGCGCTCGATGTCGCGGGCGGTACGGGTGATCTTGCGCGCGGTCTCAAAAAACAGGTCGGTGAGCGCGGGCTCGTGGTGCTCTCGGATATCAACGGTGCGATGCTCGCCCACGGTCGCGACCGGACGATCGACAGCGGCATCGTCGACGGTATCGAATATGTGCAGGCCAACGCCGAATGTCTGCCCTTCGCCGACAACAGTTTCGACTGTATCACCATCGGTTTCGGATTGCGCAACGTCACCGACAAACCCGCAGCCCTATGCTCGATGTATCGAGTGTTGAAACCCGGCGGGCAGTTGCTGGTGCTCGAGTTTTCGCAGCCGACAGCGCGGGGTCTCAAGCCACTTTACGATCTCTATTCGTTCAAAGTATTGCCTGTCCTGGGTCAAGTGGTCGCCCGAGATGCCGACAGTTATCGCTATCTCGCCGAGTCGATTCGCAAACATCCCGATCAGGAAACCCTGCTCGGCATGTTACGCGACGCAGGCTTCGAAGATTGCCGACACCACAATCTCGCTGGCGGTATCGTCGCCCTACATCGCGGCTACAAGTATTGAATCGTGCTGACTGAAGCCATCGAAAATCTGCTCAATCGCAATCTGGGCAGCTCGCCACGGGCACGTGAATCCTGCGCGGCTCTCAAAGGGCGACGACTGAAACTCGTGATTCGCGATCTCGATCTCCAGATCGGCTTCGAATCGCTCGGTGACTCACTGCGAATCTCGTGGCAAGCCGCAGGCGAGTTTGACGCCGAGGTCGAAGGCACACCGATCAATCTGCTGGCGCTCGCAGGTCCGCAGCCCGAGCGGCTGCTCAAGTCGGGCACCGTGCAGGTGCGTGGTGATGTCGAGTTACTACAGCGGTACCGTGAGCTCGCGTTGTTGCTCCGCCCCGATCTCGAAGAGGAGCTCGCCAAGTTGATCGGCGACAGCCCCGCGCATCGACTCGCGGGGCTCGCCAGGGCGGCGCTGGCTTTTGGTCGTCATGGGGCGCGCACGACTG
>VGUP01000097.1 GCA_016874175.1 Gammaproteobacteria bacterium
GCGGGTTGGCGTGCTCTGGCACGCCCTTGCGGGTGATGTGATCGCGAGTGAGGACGGCCGTGTCCGCCATGATCGGGGTTTGCTGGCGAGCGAGTTGACCGAGGCGCTGCCTGCGGTGTTGCGGTCAAGCTCGGCGTTCTTATCGTGAGCAAAATCCCGTCGCTCATCGTGATGTCGCAGAGCGATGCGCAAACGCAGCGCATCGGTGCCGCCCTCGCGCGCAACCTGCCGAGCGATCCGCCTGCGCGTGCTTTGCGGGTCTACCTGCAGGGCGAGCTCGGCGCAGGGAAAACCACGCTGGTGCACGGCTTGCTGCGAGCGCTTGGGGTCTCGGGGTCGGTGAAGAGCCCGAGCTACAGTCTGCTCGAGAGTTATGGCTGCGCGCCTTGGCGGGTGATCCACCTCGACTTTTACCGGCTGTCTGACCCCGAGGACGTTTTGGCGCTCGGGCTTGCCGACCACGACGAGCGGCATACTTTGTGGTTCATCGAGTGGCCGGAACGTGGCGAGTCGTTGCTGCCGGCGGCCGATCTCATCGTGCGTTTGAGCGGCGATGAGTGCGCGCATCGGTTGGCGTTTGAGGCGCGCAGCGAAGTCGGCGAGAGCTGGTTGACCCGGGTCTCGGAAGAATCCGAGTTTTGGGACGCAGGGCATTGATTTTGGTTGAAATATTCCCCTCCGAGCGCGTACATTTCAGCTCCATGGTCGGCCGTCTTTTCTGTGGGTTGCTGCTCGCCGTCGTGGCGCTGGCTACGCCTGCCCGGGCGGCGCAAAATGAGTTGCTGGCCGTGCAGCTGACGGTACCGCCGAGCGGCGACGCTCTCGCTCAGGTCGAGATCGTGCTCGCCGCCGAGGTGATGCCCCGCCACCTCGTACTCAAGCGCCCGCAGCGGTTCGTGCTCGATCTGCCGGCCACGCGAGCGCGACCCGCGAAGGCACTGCCGAAGCGCCTTGGCACCCTGATTACGGCGGTGCGCTCCGGTCCGCAAGCCAATGGCGATCTGCGACTGGTGTTCGAGATGCCCGCCGATGCGACCGTCAACTGGACGCCACCCACGGCACCCGCCAAACGTTTCAGCTTCCTGGTGTGGCCGTCCGCCGCGGCGACGGCCGCGCCGACTTCTGCGCCGACGGTGCCGGTGGTCGCGTTGGCGCCGGTCAAAACCGAGCACGAGCCGGCTGCAGGCCGCGAGGTGGTGGTCGCTATCGATGCGGGTCACGGTGGTCAGGATCCCGGCGCGATCGGTCGCGCCGGCCTGCGCGAGAAAGACGTGGTGCTCGATATTGCGCGCGAGCTTGCCGCGCGGATCAATCGCGAGCCCGGCATGCGCGCCTTCCTGACGCGCGATGGCGACTATTTTCTCACCCTGCGCCAAAGAATTCGGCGGGCGCGCGATGCGGGCGCTCAACTGTTCGTATCGGTTCACGCCGATTCGGTACGTGACCCGCGGGTGTCGGGCTCGTCGGTCTATGTGCTCTCGCTCAAGGGGGCGACGGACGAGCAGGCGAGGATGCTGGCCGATCGTGAAAACGCTGCCGATCTAGCTGGTGGTGTATCGATCGACGACAAAGACCCGGTGATCGCCTCGGTGTTGGTGGATCTTGCACAATCGGCGCAAATCGACCAGAGCATGGTGGCTGCAGAGCACGTCTTGCGCTCGCTCGGTCGCGTCAACGATGTGCGCAAGCCCAAAGTACAGCAAGCGAGTTTTGTGGTCCTCAAAAGTCCGGACATTCCCTCGATGCTGGTCGAGACCGCCTTCATCTCGAGCCCTGCCGATGAACGCCTGCTCGGCAAACCCGAGCGTCGCGAGGAACTTGCCGAAGCCATCTTCGACGGCGTGCGCCAATACTTTGTCGATCATCCGCCGGATGGCTCACGCTTTGCCAAAGAGCGCGATGCCAACCGCGAACGCGACGCCGATCGTCGAGTCGTGGCGACGGTGGACGAAGCCGGTGAGTCGGCCCGTTCCGGCAAGCTTTAAGTCCCGCCGTGCCCATCCGCCAGTTGCCGAGCGCGCTCGTCGACCAGATCGCTGCCGGCGAGGTGGTCGAGCGTCCGGCATCGCTCATCAAAGAATTGGTCGAAAATGCGCTTGATGCCGGCGCCGCGGCGATCGACGTCGATATCGAGGCGGGCGGCGTGCGCTTGGTGCGCGTGCTTGATGACGGCCACGGTATCGATGCCGCCGAGTTGCCGCTCGCCGTGCAGCGGCATGCAACCAGCAAAATCAGCGTGCTCGAAGATCTCGCCGCCATTCGCTCCTTGGGATTTCGCGGCGAGGCGCTGCCGTCGATCGGTTCGGTGTCGCGCTTGCGGATCGCCTCACGTGCGCAAGGGGCGGCGCGGGGTGCCGAGATCCGTGTCGAGGGGGGCGAACTCTCGGCGGTGTCGCCGTCGCCGCAACCGCGCGGCACCTTGGTCGAAGTGCGTGATCTCTTCTACAACGTGCCGGCGCGCCGCAAGTTCCTGCGTACCGAAAGCACCGAGCTTGGGCATATTGCGAGACTCGTCGAGCGCTTTGCGCTCGCGCGCTTCGATGTCGCGTTTCGCTTGCGCCACGAGGGCCGGGCGCTGCTAGATGCGCCGCTTGCGCGCACGCCAGAAGCACATCGCGCGCGGATCGCAAACATCATGGGCGAAGATTTCATCGCCGAGGCGCTGCCCTTCGAGCGTCGCTCGGGCTCGGTGACGCTCTGGGGTTGGCTCGGGCAGCCGCACGCGGCGCGCAATGCGAGTGATCAACAATTTGCCTACGTCAACGGACGCGCGGTCCGCGATCGCGTACTCGCGGGTGCGGTGCGACAAGGCTATCGCGATGTCCTCTATCACGGTCGGCAGCCCGCCTATCTCGTTTACCTCGATCTCGACCCCGAATGGGTGGACGTGAACGCGCACCCGCAAAAGCTCGAAGTGCGCTTCCGTGACGTGCGGCAGATCCACGATTTCGTATTCCGCGCCGTGCACGATGCGCTCGGGGTTGGCGCAGGGGAGGCTGCGCCCACCGCGAGAGTCGCGGGACTAGGGATCGAGACCGCTGGCGCCGCGGCCGCAGGCGCCGAGTCGGCCGACGCCGCGCGGGTCGTCGCCGCGCGGGTCGTCGCCGAGCCGGCGATGGTTGCGCCGGAGCTGACGAATTGTTTTGGCGCAAGCTCGCAGTCCAATACCGCGCAGTCCAACAGCGCGCAGTCTGCAGGCTCATTGGGTACGGCCGTCGCGCAGCTGCATGGCATCTATATCCTCGCCCAAAACACGACGGGACTCGTGTTGGTGGACGCCCACGCGGCGCACGAGCGGGTGCTGTACGAGCGTATGAAGCGTGACTTCGGTGGGCAGCCCGCCATGCAGCGTCTGCTCGAGCCGCGCATCGTCGAGGTCGCAGTCCACGAAACCGAGCGCTTCGAGACGCTGGCGCCGGAATTCGCCAAAGCGGGTTTCGAAATCGATGTGTTGGGTCCAGGCCGTTTGGCGGTCCGGGTGGCGCCGGCGTTGTTGGCAACAATTGACCCGGCGCCACTCGTGCGCGAGGTCATTCGCGATCTGCGTGATGATCGCGGCAGTCATCATCTCGAGGCGGCAGCGCATGTGCTGCTCGGCAATATCGCCTGCCGCAGCGCGATCCACGCCGGTCGAAGATTGAGTCTGCCCGAGATGAACGCCTTGCTGCGCGACATGGAAAACACCGAGCGGGCGGGACAGTGCAACCATGGTCGTCCCACCTGGACGCAGCTGAGTCTCGAGCAGCTCGATCTATTGTTTTTGCGCGGCCGATGACGGTCATCGATGCGATATTGCTCGCTGGCCCAACTGCAAGCGGCAAGAGCGATCTCGCGCTGGCGCTCGCCGAGCGCTTGCCGATCGAGATCATCAGTGTCGATTCGTCGCAGGTTTACCGCGGCTTCGACATCGGTGCGGCAAAATCTGATGCTGCGACCCGCGCCCGCGTACCGCATCACCTGATCGACATCCGTGATCCGCAGCAGAACTATAGCGCCGGAGAGTTCGTGGCCGATGCGCTTGCCGCGATTAAAGATATTCGCAGCCGTGGCCGCATGCCGGTGTTGGTGGGTGGCACGATGCTGTACTTCAATGCTTTGGTGCGCGGCATCGCGCCGCTGCCCAGCGCCGATCCGCAGACGCGGGCGCAGATCGATGCGCGTGCAGCGCGGCTCGGCTGGCCTGCGCTGCACGCCGAGCTCGCGGCGATCGATGCCGAGGCAGCTGCGCGCATCCACCCTAACGACCCGCAGCGCATCCAGCGCGCGCTCGAGGTGTATGCCATCAGCGGGCGCTCGATTAGCGATTGGCAGTGCGGCACGCAAGCGCCGACCGTTGGGCTATCGCTCGCTCGTTACGCGCTCGTGCCGGCGGAGCGCGCGCTGTTGCACGCGCGTATCGCGCAAAGATTCGAGCAGATGATGGCCGCGGGCTTGCTCACCGAGGTCGCGACGCTGCGCGCGCGGCCCGATCTGCCGCGCAGTGCGCCCGCCTTGCGCGCGGTCGGTTATCGCCAACTCATGGCGCACCTCGAGGGCAGCGGTTCCCTCGATGAGGCCGTGCAGCGGGCAGTGGCCGCCTCGCGTCAACTCGCCAAGCGGCAGCTAACTTGGATCAAGGCCGACCCCGGTTGGCAGCGGCTCGAGCCCTTCGACCGTCAGGCGCTCGCGCACTGGGTGGATGAGATCGTTTTTGTGTGTCAGGCCGCGTAATGCGGAACCCGCGCCGTGGTAACCTGTCCATTAAAGGGAGAGAGGTCCCGGGGGAACCCGGGGCGAATATAAAAATCAAGGAGTTACATCATGGCCAAGGGCCAGTCTTTGCAGGACCCCTTTCTGAACCAACTGCGCAAGGAGCGGGTGCCTGTCTCGATTTACCTCGTGAACGGCATCAAGCTGCAGGGTCAGATCGACTCATTTGACCAGTTCGTCGTCCTGCTCAGGAACACCGTCAACCAAATGGTGTACAAGCATGCGATCTCCACGGTAGTCCCTGCGCGCAGTGTGCGCCTGCCCTCGGCCGACGAGCCGGAGTCGGCAGACGCGATGCCCGCCGAGTGATCGTAACGCAGCATGTTTGAGCGTCCGCGCGGCGGCGAACGCGCCGTCTTGGTGCGCATCGGTCTCGGCTCGCCCGTCGAGGTCGAGGATCTCGAAGAATTCTCGCAGCTTGCCGAGTCCTCTGGGGTCTCGGCAGCTATGACCGTGACCGGTCGACGCGACCGGCCGGATCCGCGTTTCTTTGTCGGCAGCGGCAAGGCCGAAGAAATCCGCCAGGCCGCGGTCGACTCCTGCGCCGAGGTGATTCTCGTCGATCATGCGCTCTCGCCGAGTCAGGAGCGCAATCTCGAAAAACTCACGGGGCTACGCGTGCTTGATCGCAATGCGTTGATCCTCGATATCTTTGCCCAGCGCGCACGCAGCCACGAGGGCAAGCTCGAGGTTGAGCTTGCGCAATTGCGGCACCTGTCGAGTCGGCTGGTTCGCGGTTGGACCCACCTCGAGCGTCAAAAAGGCGGTATCGGCCTGCGAGGACCCGGTGAAACTCAGCTCGAAACCGACCGTCGTCTGCTCGGCGAGCGCGTGCGGGTGCTCAGCCGTCGCCTCGAAAAACTCCAGCAGCAGCGCGAGACGGGACGGCAGCGTCGGGTCGAAATCCCGATTCCCTCGGTCGCGCTCGTGGGCTACACCAACGCCGGCAAGTCGACCCTGTTTCGGGCGCTTACCGGTGCCAATGCCTACGTGGCCGATCAGCTGTTCGCCACGCTCGATCCTTTGGTGCGACGCGTCACGCTACCGGGCGGCGCGCCGATCGTGGTGGCCGACACCGTCGGCTTCATTCGCGAGCTGCCGCATGAACTCGTGGCGGCTTTTCAGTCGACGCTCACCGAAGCGCGCGAGGCGACGCTACTGCTGCATGTCATCGACGCGAGCGATCCGCGGCGTGACGAGCGCATCGATCAAGTCAACGCGGTGCTCGATGAGGTCGGCGCGGGGCAGCTGCCGCAAATTCGCGTGTACAACAAAATCGATCGTCTGGAGGCCGTGCCGCACGTGGACCGCGACGGGGCGGGCGAGGTGACGAGTGTTTGGATTTCGGCTGCCCGCCGGCTGGGGCTGGGAGAGCTCATGGGCGCGATCGCCGAGCGGTTGTCGCGCTTTGCGCGGCCCAGGACGGTACGCGTCGATGCCCGCCACGCGGGGTCCTTGCGAGCGCGTTTGTTCGCGGCGCGTGTCGTGCAGGGCGAGCGGTACCTCGATGACGGGGGGCTGGAGCTGATCGCCAATATCCCCGAGTCCGAGGCGCGGGAACTTGGGCGCAGTCCCGGCGTCGAAATCGCTGATATTAAAGTTGACAGTTTTGAGGGGCCGCAACCTTGTGTGCTGCAGGGGGGCTAAATACAATTCGGGCGATAAAGCGCCCCCTCCCGATCCACTTGGCGCAACAGAAAACTACCTATGGCGTGGAATGAACCTGGCGGTAGCCAGAAAAACCCTTGGGGCAAGCGCTCCGGTAAACCCGCGGGCGGCGATGACGCCTTTCGCAAGTTCCAGCGCAAGCTCGACAACATCCTGAAGAGCGCGGGCCCGGGCGGCGGCGATGGTGGCTCGCAGGGCGACGGCCCCGAGCAGACCCTCGGCGACAACCGCTCGCAGCTCGCGATCATCGCGGGCATCGCGGTCATTGTTTGGGCGTACCAAAGCTTCTTCACGATCGATCAGGCCGAGCGCGGCGTCATCCAGCGCTTCGGGCAGTTCGTTGCTGTGCGTGATCCCGGTCTCGGCTTCCATTTCTGGCCGCTCGAATCATTGACCAAGGTCAACACGCAGAAGGTGAGCAGCGTCAACTACACCGCCAAGGTGCTGACGCAGGACATCAACCTCATCGACATGTCGCTCGCCGTTCAGTACCAGTTGCGCGATCCGGTCAAATATTTGTTCCAGGTCAAAGATCCGGAGCAGACCTTGCGCGATGTCGGCGAGATGGCCATCCGCGAAGTCGTCGGTCGTAGCACGCTCGAAGAAATCCTGATCTCGAAGCGCGAGCAGGCAACTACGCGTACCAAAGAACTGATTCAGCGCACGCTCGATCAGTACGGCACGGGCATTATCATCACCAGCGTCAACCTGACCGACATCCAGGTGCCGACCGATGTGCGGCCGTCGCAGGAAGACGCCAACAAGGCGATCGCCGACAAAGAACGCCTCGTCAAAGAAGCCGAAGCCTACGCGAGCGGTATTCTGCCGGTCGCCGAGGGTGGCGCAGCCCGTCAGTTACAAGAGGCCGAGGCCTATCGCGCGCAAGTCGTGGCGGTGGCCGAGGGTGAAGCCGATCGCTTCAAGCAGCTGGTGGCGCAGCACGAGAAGTCGCCGCGCGTGACGCGCGATCGTCTGTACATCGAGGCCGTCGAATACGTTCTTGGTCGCTCACAGAAGGTGGTCGTCGATACCAAGGGCAACAACCAGATGCTGTACCTGCCGCTCGACAAATTGATCGAGCAGCAGCGTCGCAATGCCGAGCCTGAAGTGTCGGTCACCGCGCCGCGCGCCAGCGCTGGTGCCAATGCCGAGCAATCCGCACCAGATCCGCGTGCGCGGGTGGAGCGCTGACATGCCCCAGTCCATTCAAAGAATCATCGGCCTGGTTGCTGCGCTCGGTCTGCTCGTCAGCCTGTGCACGTTCACGGTCTCCGAGAACGAACTTGCCGTGCGCAGCCAGTTTCGCGAGATTGTCGGTACTGATTATAACGCCGGTTTGCACTTCAAGTGGCCCATCGACACGGTGCGCCAGTTCGAGCGCCGCATCGTCTCGCAAAGCTTCGAAGGTGAGACCTTCCTCACGAGCGAAAATCGCGGTTTGATCGTTGATTACTTCGTGAAGTGGCGCATCAAAGATGCAGGCCGCTACTCGCAGGCTTTTGGCGTCGACAGCGGTGCGGCCGGGCAGCGCCTCGCCGATATCGTCAAGGACGGCATCAAAAATGCGGTAGCGCAGCGCACCCTGCAAGAGATCGTTTCGGCCGAGCGTACGGCGTTCACCGGCGACATGTTCGACCGGGCGAGCAAGAGCGTCGAGAGTCTCGGCCTCGAGTTGATCGATGCCCGAGTACAAAAAATCGGTTTGCCGCCGGACGTGGAATCGCGCGTTTACGCGAGCATGCAGCAGAGCTTTAGTCGGTTGGCGCGGCAGTTGCGCGGCGAAGGCGAGAAAGAGGCGCTGCGTATCCGCGCTGAAGCGGATCGCAAGCGCACCGAGATTCTGTCGATCGCCGCGCGCGACTCGCTCAAGATCCGCGGTGACGCCGACGCCAAGGCGGCGATTACCTATGCGGCCGCCTACGGTCGCAATCCGGAGTTCTACGCGTTCTATCGCAGCATCCAGGCCTACAAGAATTCGCTGGGCAAAGAGGGCGACGTGATGGTCGTTTCGCCGGACAGCGAGTTCTTCAAATACATGCGCAGTCCGAACGCGGGCACTCGCTGACAACCTGCGCTGTCCGTTCCCATGGGAGCCGGCCGTTTCGTTGTCGTGATCGGCACCCAATGGGGTGACGAAGGCAAGGGCAAGATCGTCGATCTGTTGACCGAGCGCGCGGCTGCGGTGGCGCGCTTTCAGGGTGGTCACAACGCCGGACATACGCTCATCGTCGGCGGCGAGAAAACCGTGCTCTCGCTCATCCCCTCGGGAATTCTTCGGTCGCAGGTTCTGTGTTTCATTGGTAACGGCGTCGTGCTCTCGCTCGAGGCCTTGTTGCGCGAGGCTGACATGCTTGCAGCGCGCGAGGTACCGGTCTTCGAGCGTTTGCGTATTGCACCCAACTGTCCGCTGATTTTGCCGTCACACGTGGCACTCGATCGGGCGCGCGAGCAGGCTCGCGGCGCCAACGCCATCGGTACGACGGGTCGCGGCATTGGGCCCGCCTATGAAGACAAGGTCGCAAGGCGCGCTCTGCGCGTGGCCGATCTTTTCCAGCGCGAGCGGTTTGCCGCCAAGCTCGGCGAGGTGCTCGATTTTCACAACTTCGTGCTGCAGCACTACTTCAACCAGCCAGCCGTCGATTTTCAAAAGACGCTCGATGATCACCTCGCCATGGCTGAGCGGGTGAAGCCCTTGGTGACCGACGTGACGCACGCGCTGCAACGACTGCGCGATACGGGTGCCAACGTCATGTTCGAGGGCGCGCAAGGCGCGATGCTCGACGTCGACCTGGGTACCTATCCCTTCGTCACCTCATCGAACACGACGGCGGGCTTTGCGGGCACGGGCACGGGGCTTGGGCCGCGCAACTTCGATTACGTG
>VGUP01000098.1 GCA_016874175.1 Gammaproteobacteria bacterium
GCCGCGATGCGTTCGGCAGTGCCTGTAGCCAACCCCGCGCTTTCGCTCACGGCAGCGCTGGCAATCACCTTTCCGTTCAATATTTTGGTAGGCATTCCGCTCTATCGACAGGCTGCCGAATGGCTGCTGATTCGCTAAGAGAGTTCGCAAAATATCGCCCCAAAGAAAACCCCCAAGGATACCCACCATGACCGGCGTAGCGCAGAGTGACCGCAAGTTGCTGACCGTGATCACCGAATCGAACCTCGAGCGCGACCTCGTGCGCGAGATCGAAGCACTCGGCGTGGGCGGCTACACCATCAGCGACGCTCGCGGCCGCGGCGATCAGGGTCTGCGGGCCTCGCACTGGGGCCATAGCAGCAACATTCGGGTGGAGATCGTTTGCGACACGCCGCTCGCCGAGCGCGTGCTCGCTTATGCGAAAAGTATTACGAGCACTACGCGATCGTGATGTGGGTGCTCGACGTCGAAGTACTGCGCCCGGACAAGTTTCGCTGACCGGGCCCGCGAACAAATCGTCCGGGACGCGCACCGGTCGGCAGACCATCGCGTAACGCGAGCTGTCCGTTGATGATTACGTGGCGCATGCCGGCGGCGAACTGGTGCGGCTGCGCATAGGTCGCCAAATCACGCACCGCGGTCGGATTAAAGATCGCAGCATCGGCATGGGCACCGGAGCGCAGCACGCCGCGCTCGGCCAAACGCAAGTTGGTCGCCGGCAGACTGGTGAGGCGACGGATCGCCTCGGCAAGCTCCACCAGACTCTCGTCACGGACATAGTGCCCAAGAAATCGCGCAAAGGCGCCATAGGCTCGTGGATGCGGTGAGTGCTGCAGGAACGCGCCGCGCGGTGCCAGCGCCTCCTCGTCCGAGCACAGTCCGACCCAGTTCAACTTCAGCAAGCGTCGCAGGTTGTCCTCGGACATCATGAGATACGCCGCGTGTACGCGGCTGTCGTCTTCGAGCACAAGATCGACGATGGTCTCGGCCGCGCTCCGTCCACGTGCGGCGGCCACTTCGGCGAGCGTACGGCCGCAGTACTGCTGCAGCGCGGCATGACGAAATCCCAACAGGCGAATATTCTCGGCACTGCCGGCCGCGACATACAGACTTTCCCAATCCGGTTGCAGCGACTCGATTTCTTTGACAACCCGCGACCGCAGCTCGGGGTCGCGCAGTCGCGCCAGCCACTCGGCGTGCCCGCCCTCCTGCACCCAAGGCGGCATTGCCGCATCGAACCCTGAGGCACCGGCGAGGTAGGGATAAACATTGGCACTTACATCCAGCCCCTCGCCGCGCGCCGCCTCGATGCGCTCGATCGCCGCGACCAACAGTGGCCAGTTGTCGCGCCCTGCCGCCTTGAAATGCCAAATCTCGGCGTGCGCGCGCGTCGCGCGGGCGATATCAATGATTTCATCCACGGCGGGCAACAGCTGCCGCGACTCACTGCGCAGATGCGAGTAGTAACCGCCGCCGAACTCGGCGGCGGCGAGCGCTAAGGCGCGAAGTTCGTCGTGGCTCGCGAAGGCGGCCGGCGCATAAATGAGCGAAGAACCAACGCCGAGCGCACCCTCGGCCATCGCACTGCGCACCAGATCCTGCATGCGTACGAGCCCACGAGCGGTCGGCGCACGATTCGCATGACCGAGCTCGTGAATGCGCACCGTGGTCGCACCCACCAGCGAGGCCACATTCGGTACCACCCCGCGCTTCTCGAGGAATTCGAGATACTCGCCCAAGGAATTCCAGTCGACCGCATAGCGACTGTTGCCACGCCGCAGGCGCAACTCGCGGCGCATCTCGGCGTTGAGCGGCCCCATCGACAGGCCTTCGCCAAACACCTCGAGTGTTACGCCCTGCCGTAAATCGCTCTCGGCGGTCGGATCTTCGATGATCGACTCGGTCGCCCAAGACAGGCTGTTGATGAAGCCGGGAGCCACCGCCAACCCGCGGGCATCGAGCTCGGTGCGGCCATGCATCCAGCCGAGATCGCCGATCGCTGCGATGCGATCGCGGACGATGCCGATATCGGCGACGATCGGCGGCGCACCGGTACCGTCGTAGACCGTGCCGCCGCGAATGAGCAGGCTGAAGGCCGGCGGCGGCGTCTGTCCCGCATCACGCGCGCGTCGCCACAGCGCCCTGAACACGAGGCCCCAGAAGGCTTGGCGCACCTGGCGCAGCGTTTTCATGGCAGGATCATGCCACATGGCTAGCGGATCCTTGCTCGCGCTTCTCGACGACATCACCACCGTGCTCGACGACGTCGCGGTGCTCAGCAAAGTTGCGGCAAAGAAAAGTGCCGGCGTGCTCGGTGACGATCTTGCCGTCAATGCCGAGCAAGTGGCAGGCGTGCAAGCCGCGCGCGAACTGCCCGTCATCTGGGCGGTCGCCAAGGGCTCGGCGATCAACAAAGCGATCCTCGTTCCCGCAGCCCTGCTCATCAGTTATTTCGCGCCGCTGCTGATCACGCCGTTGATGGTGCTCGGCGGACTTTTTCTTGGTTACGAAGGCTGCGAGAAACTGACTCATCGCTGGCTACACGATCGCGCCAGCGAAGCGGCCGAGCGCGCAGCGCTGAACGCAGCGGCAGCAAACCCCGTGGTCGATCTGGTGCAGTTCGAGCGCGACAAGATTCGCGGTGCCATCCGCACGGACTTCATTCTCTCGGCCGAGATCATCGTGATCACACTCGGCACCGTGGCGACCGCACCACTCGGTACACGCATCGGCGTCCTGGTGACGATGGCGGTGCTGATGACGATCGGCGTTTACGGGCTCGTCGCGGCGATCGTCAAACTCGATGACGCGGGCGCGCACCTCGTCAATAAACATGGCGACGGCGTACCGCATCGCGTGTCGCGAGCGCTCGGCCGCGCCCTGCTGTCGACGGCACCGCGACTACTGGCCTCGCTCGGGGTCGTCGGCATGATCGCCATGTTTTTGGTCGGCGGCGGCATTCTCACGCACTCGCTGCCATTTCTGCCGCAGGCCACAGGCGCGCTCGCCCTGCTGTTCGATGCCGCGGTCGGCGTCGTAGCCGGTGCGCTGGTGCTAGCTGCGGTGCTGGGGGTCAAGCGTGCGCGTCAGCTCGGCAACTAATGCGGGCGGTAACAACCGCGACTGCCCGGGCCGCAGATCGGCGGGCAAACTGATCGGCCCATAACGCAGTCGCGTCAAGCGACTGACCTCGTGACCCACGGCACTCCACAGTCGCCGTACTTCGCGATTACGCCCTTCGTGCAGTACGACGCGAAACCATGCGTGCCCGTCGCTGGCATTGGCCGCCTCGATGCGATCGAACTTTGCCCAGCCGTCCTCGAGTTCGACGCCGCGTCGCAAAGTGTCGAGGGTAGCCGCCGCAGGCAGCGAACGCACACGCACCAAATATTCACGCTCGACTTCCGATGAGGGATGCATCAACCGATGCGCAAGGTCGCCGTCGGTCGTGAACAGCAGCAGCCCGGAAGTATTGACGTCGAGCCGTCCGACCACGATCCAGCGCCCAACGGGCGGTACAGGCAGATGCTCGAAAACCGTCGGCCGGCCCTGCGGGTCACTCCGTGTCGTCACCTCGCCGACGGGCTTGTGATAGCCGAGCACGACCAGCGCTGCGGCCGCGACCTGCCCGCCAAGATCGATCGCGCGACCGTCCACCGCGACCAAATCTTTGGGCCCGACCCGCACACCCAATTCGGCGGGCTGCCCATTCACCGTGACCCGGCCATCGCGTATCCACTCTTCGATAATGCGCCGCGAGCCGAGCCCAAGCGTGGCCAGCACCTTCTGCAGTCGCTCGCCCTGGTTCGTTGCGCTCATGATGGGCGGCATCATAACGAAGCGTTATCAGCGCATGCCGGTTGCACGCTGCAGTGCGGGACGACGGCCTCTATGCTGCTCTGCAGCGCCTTTTATTCCATGCCAGCGGAGACCCTGCCCATGCGTCCTGAAACCATTGCCGTCCATGGCGGCTATACCCCGGACCCGACCACCAAATCGGTGGCGGTACCGATCTATCAAACGACCTCGTACGCCTTCGACAGCGCGCAGCATGGCGCCGATCTCTTCGATCTCAAGGTGCAGGGCAACATCTATACGCGGATCATGAATCCGACCAGCGACGTGCTCGAAAAGCGTATCGCCGAGCTCGAGGGCGGCATTGGTGCGCTCGCGCTTGCCTCGGGCAGCGCCGCCGTGACTTACGCCGTCATGACCATCGCCGAACAAGGCGACAACATCGTGAGCTCGAGCGCGCTCTACGGCGGCACCTACAATCTTTTCGCACATACCCTGCCGCAATTCGGCATCGAAGTGCGTTTCGCCGACTATCGTCGCCCCGAAGAATTCAAAAAGCTCATCGATGGACGTACCAAGGCAGTGTTCTGCGAGTCGATCGGCAATCCGCTGGGCAATGTCACCGACTTCGGCGCCATCGCTGCGATCGCGCATCGGCATGGCGTGCCGCTGATCGTCGACAACACCGTACCCTCACCCTATCTTTGCCGCCCGTTCGATCATGGCGCCGACATCGTGGTGCATTCGCTCACCAAATATCTAGGCGGTCATGGCAACAGCATTGGTGGCGTACTGGTCGACTCGGGCAGGTTCCCCTGGGCAGAGCACAAAGCGCGATTCCGCAGGCTCAATGAGCCAGATGTTTCATACCACGGCGTCGTCTACACCGAGGCACTCGGCCCCGCGGCATACATTGGCCGTGCACGCGTCGTCCCGCTGCGCAACATGGGCGCTGCCATCTCGCCGTTCAATTCTTTTCTGATTTTGCAGGGTATCGAGACACTCGCAGTGCGCATGGATCGCATCTGCGACAACACGCTCGCCGTGGCGAAGTTCCTGCAACAACACCCCGCGGTTAGTTGGGTCAACTACGCCGGTCTCGCCGATCATGCAAGCCATGCACTGGTTCAAAAATACATGGGCGGACGGGCGTCCGGCATTCTCACCTTCGGCGTGAAGGGCGGCCGCACCGCAGGCGAGAAGTTCCTCGACGCGCTCAAGCTCGTGATCCGTCTCGTCAACATCGGCGATGCGCGCTCACTCGCTACGCACCCGGCCTCCACCACGCATCGGCAGCTCTCGCCAGCCGAGCTCGAAAAAGCCGGCGTCTCGGCAGACATGGTGCGCCTGTCGATCGGCATCGAGCACATCGAAGATCTGCAAGCCGATCTCGATCAGGCCTTGCGCAGTCGCTAGCAGCGTCACGCCTGCTAGCGGCGTCGCGCCTCTTCGACCTGCTCTTGCAAGATACGAAACAGGCTGTCGATGAATTCTTTGCGCTCGGCCGCGAGCCGCGATTCGTCTTCGGCTGAAAACTCGTGCGCGTCGAGTTCGCCGGCGGCGAGCCCACCCTGCCGAATCTGGATTGCCTCGAGCGCAGCCAGACGCTCGCGCAGTGTCCACACCTCGCTGCCCAGAACCACCAGCATGTTGAGCAACTTGTCGATGGCCGGATCGGCAAAGAAATAGGGTCGGCCGCCGCGGATAGTACGGCGCATCGGCTGCCGCGATGGCGTGTCTGCGACAGCGGTCGGCTTGGCCTTGGCCTTTGCCTTGGGCTTGACCTTTGCTTTGGGCTTGCTCGCGCCCTTGCTGCTGGTTGTGCGCGCCGCGCTCATTTCCAAGCTCCGAAGCAGTACCAAAGAATACCGTCGGTGAGGCGACCGGTCTTGTCGTTGTCGACGTCGCGTGGCTGGGTGGCCGACTCGCTCCACACTTTCTCGCCGTACCAACCGACCGAGGGGATCACGAACTGCACGTATTTCTTCGGATCGAAACCCGCCTTACGGCAAAGCTCTTCAGGCTTTAGGTCGCGAAACGGCTTGTAGAACGGCTCGTTGTTGTAGGCACTGTCCCAGTCGAGATAGAAGGCGTCGTAGGCCGAAAGCTGCGAGTTTGGCGGCAGCTCCATATGCAGCATGAGACCACCCGGACGCAGCACCCGAAAAGCCTCGCGCATGATATTGGCGATGCCTTTCTGCGGAATCTCGTGCAAGAACATCGAGGAAAACACCACGTCGAAACTCGCGTCCGGAAAATCGAGTGCCTCGGCATTCATCTGCGTGAAGTGGATCGCCCGACCCTGGGCCTCGGCGCGCGCATACGCATAACGCAGACAGGGCGCGGCGACGTCGATGCCGTGCACTTCGGCGGCTGGGAACTGGTCCCTCCATGAGCCCGTGTTGTGGCCAATGGTGCAGCCGAGATCGAGGATTTTCTTTGGCTTGAGGTGCGGATATTTGAGGCGAATGAAACCGGCGATCGACTGTCCGATGTCATCAAGGTTCTGGCCCATCAGACCAAAAGAAAACACCGCAAGACCGTTGTCATAAAGCGCGCCTGCGGCAAGATCGTTGGCCTCGTATTCGCCGTCGTAGTTGCCGGCCATGAGGTGCACGTCGATGGCCGACACGTAGCGGGGCACCTCGAAGCCGGGCTGCAGCGTCAAAGATCCGTGCTCGGCTCTGCGCTCGCGGCGCTTGGTCTTCGCCAACGCGGTGGCCTTGCTCTTGAGCGCACCGCGATTGCGCTCGAGTGGCGGAAACACCGACTGCCACACCATGTCTTGCGCCGTGACGCGTAGGCTGGAATAGAACTTGAAGTACTCGTTGGGCTTGATCGCCTTGTGGACCTCTGGCCCATCTTTCGGGGTGCGGCCCGCACTGCGCCGGAAACCCGGCTCGACGTCGCCCTCATAAACGGTACGCATGCCAGTGGCCATGTCATTGAGCACATGCGCGCGCAGGCCGGAGACAAAATTCATCCGCGCTTTTTCGTCGCGCGTCTTGGCGAGTTTGAGTTCGTGCTTGAGTTCGAGCATGGAGTACTCCTGAAAATATCAGGCCTAAAAATCAGACAATAGCCTGCCGAATCCGTTCATGCGATCGACGATGCCATTGGCGCGCAGGGCATGCCAGTAGGTGGCCGTGTTGATGGCGATCACCGGCTTGCCGAGCCAGTCCTCGGCCTCGGCGGCCAAACGCACCATCGACAAATTGGTACCCACCTGAATGATCGCGTCGACCTCCGGCCCATCGAGTTCGCGCAACACCTCGCGGCAACGCGCCTCGGTGATTTGCGCAATGGCAGTCCATGAGGGCGCGCGCATCGGTACATCGCGCACGGTTTCATAGCCCATATCGGCAAAGTAACGACGAACCTCGGCGTTGGCGACGGGGTAATAAGGCGACAAGAATGCGATGCGCCGAATGCCGCCATAGGCCTTGAGTGCTGCCGCGCAGGAATGCGCGCCGATCGAGATCGACACACCCGACTCACGCTCGATCATGCGCTGAAATTCGTCCGCGCCCTTCGCGCCGCCATAAAAGGTTATCGCCGACATGCCCATCACCAGATAATCGGGCTCGCAGGTCATCACGCCGCGCACGGCATCGACAACCCCGTGCGAGATCTTGTGCGTGGCAGCCATGAAAGTCTCATCGCTGATCGCCTTCGAGTTCGGCGTGTAGATGCGGCTGTAATGGTTGGTGACGCCCGCCGGGCGCATGTCATCGAAATCAGGCTGGACGATGGTGTTGGTCGACGGCCCGAGTACCCCGAACAGCCGCCGGTAGCCTTGAACATCTTTTCCCATGAAGCGCAGGCTAGCATGCGTTGCGAGTCATGGTCAGGCTTGGCGACAATGGCGCGTATGAACCCCCCACCAACGCAGCGGTCACGGATCTCAACCCGAGCGAGGGCACTCGCGGCCCTCATCACCACTGCCCTCGCGCTCTCGATGACGGCCATGGCCGCGACCGCGAAGATCGCGCGTCCGGGCGGCGGTCCAAGCCTGCGAATTGCCACCTGGAATCTCGAATGGTTCATCGCGCCGGAAAACTTTCTGGCTCTGGCGCGCACTTGCGTACCACGCGATGGCTCACCCGGGCCCCGCGAGCGCTACATCCCTTGTGACGTCGCCACGGAAAAAGAACGCTCCGCGCTCGACCTGCGAGTGCTCGAGCGCTACGTGGATCGTCTCGATGCCGACATCGTCGCACTGCAGGAAGTCGACGGCATCGCCGCTGCACGCCGCGTGTTTCGCAATCATGACTTTTGTTTCACCCAACGCGAAGGGGTACAGAACAACGGCTTTGCGATTCGCAAAGGCGTGCCGCATCGCTGCGGGCCTGACCTGCTCGCCCTGTCGCTCGACGATCGAGTGCGCCGCGGTGCTGAACTCATCGTCTACCCGGGTGAAAAACGCGAATTTCGCCTGCTTTCTTTGCACCTGAAATCAGGCTGCGCGCGCCGTACCCTCGATGATCCGCGGCGCGACTGCCAAACGCTCGCGCGCCAGATTCCCGAGCTCGAGCGCTGGATCGATGAGCAGGCGGCGGGCCGACGCTTCGGCCTGCTCGGCGACTTCAACCACGACTTACTGGCGGGCGAGGGGCCGGCGCGCAACGATCAAGGCCAGGTCCGAAATCTTTGGGCTGAAATCAACGACGACGAACCAAAGGGTCTCACTCTGCTCAACGTCGCCGCGGGCCAGCCGTTCGTGAACTGCGCGCCGAATCAAAATTATCGTAGCTACATCGATCACGTCGTGCTCGATGGGCGGCTCGCCGAGTGGCGTGTCGCGGGCTCTTTCGTGCGTCTAACCTACGAGGCGAGCGATGCTTTGCAGCGCAAGCTCTCGGATCACTGCCCGGTCGGCGTCGACCTGCGCATCCCGCGCTGAGCGAGTCCCCTCTCGGCGACGACCCAAGGAGACACCAACATGTTTGATCTCGTCATCGAAGGTGCCTCCGTGCTCGATGGTACCGGCGAGCACGGAGGCA
>VGUP01000099.1 GCA_016874175.1 Gammaproteobacteria bacterium
CGTCAATTGAGTGACCGCGGACGGAGTAGCCAATCTCTTCGCCCGCAACGAGCGGGTAGTCTGTTTCTTTGAAAATGGCGCGCTGCAGTACGGACTCGCACTCATCGGCGCGTTGAACGTCGGCAGCATGGAAACCGTGTGGCACGGCGAAGTCGCGCCGCGCAAACCCCGAACGCTCACACGACTCGAGATCGAACAAGGTGGTAAGCCCTACACCGCGCTGCGTGGCGAGGAGATGGGCCGCTTCAATATGGGATCGACGGTCATCTTGTTGTTCCCGAAAAATAGTATCGAGTGGATCGAGGGCCTCGCCTCCGGTCAAATCGTGCGCGTGGGTCGAACGATCGGCCGACGCTTGGCATGACGCAGCGCTCCTGGCGCCCGACCGCCCATCGCGAACAGCTTGCGCTACGCGCCGCGCTGCTCACTGCAACGCGCGATTTCTTTGCTGCACGCGGGGTGCTCGAAGTCGAGACGCCGCTACTCGTGAATGCCGGGGTCACCGACGTCAATCTTCGGCCAGTGCCGCTTGCAGTCGACGGACGAGCGATGTTCTTGCAGACCTCCCCTGAGTACGCCATGAAGCGCCTGCTGGCTGCAGGCAGCGGCGATATCTACCAGCTGTGCCGCGTGGTCCGCGGTGATGAACGCAGCCGGCTACATAATCCGGAATTCACCTTGCTGGAGTGGTATCGCCGCGGACTCGGGTACAACGAATTGATCGATGAAGTCGCCGAACTGCTCAATACGCTGGCCAACGCCGCAGGTCGCCATCACCGACCCTTGCGCAAAACCTGCTACCGCGAGGCTTTCGAGCAGGCGCTTAACATCGACCCGCTGACTATTTCTTTGTCTGCGCTGGTAACGTTGGCAATTGAGCGCGGCCTCGATCACGAGACCGCAGCGCATCTCAGTCGCGATGAGTTACTCGATTTTTTGATGGCGGTGGTGATCGGTCCTTCACTCGGCAAGAACGAGTGGCTGGCGGTAACCCACTACCCGGCCTCGCAGGCAGCGCTCGCGAGACTGGACCCGGTCGATGCGCGCGTCGCACTGCGCTTCGAGATTTATGCAGACGGCATCGAGCTCGCGAACGGCTTTGAAGAACTTGCCGATGCCGCTGAACAGCGGGCTCGGTTTAGCGCCGACAATCTTGAGCGCGCGGCACGCGGCTTACCCGTGATCGCCATCGACGAGCATCTGCTCGCCGCGCTCGAGGCCGGGCTCCCCCACTGCTCGGGCGTCGCCGTGGGCTTCGACCGGGCAGTAATGGTCGCGAGCGGCGCCGAGCGAATCGATGACATTATTGCGTTCCCGATCGAAATCGCCTGAGAGATCCCATGACTGCCAATCTTGAAACCATCGACTTCGGTCACGACGCTGCAGCCAAGGCGCGCGGCTATCGTGAACTGCAGGATGCGCTGCGCGCGCTACTCGCAGGCGAGTGCGATGCCATCGCTAATCTCGCCAATACCGCCGCGCTGCTCTACGGCAATTTGCCGCAGCTCAACTGGGCGGGCTTTTACCTGCTGACCCGCAACGACAACGCCGTACTTAACGACACCGCAGCGAAAGAAGAGCTTGTGCTCGGTCCGTTTCAGGGCAAACCCGCCTGCGTGCGCATCGCGCTCGGTCGGGGGGTGTGCGGCACAACGGCAGCCCGTCGGGTCACGACCGTCGTGCCCAACGTGCACGAGTTCCCGGGGCATATCGCCTGCGATTCCGCCTCTATCTCGGAAATTGTTGTCCCGATGATCGTGAACGAGGGCCCGCACAAGGGATCACTACTCGGCGTACTCGATCTCGACAGCCCCATGCTCGCGCGGTTCGATGACATTGACCGTGAGGGCCTCGAGCGGGTAGTCGAAGTGCTGGTATCTTCGACGTCATGGCCCTGAATGTCCTGGTCGTCGGCGGTGCGGGCTACATCGGCTCGCACATGGTCAAACGTCTCGGTGCTGCGGGCGCCGAGGTCGTCACGCTCGATAATCTCGTGAGCGGACACCGCGATGCCGTGCTCCACGGCGAATTCGTGCAGGGTGACATCGCCGATCGCGCCTTGCTCGATCAGCTTTTTGCGAGCCGACGCTTCGATGCCGTTATGCACTTTGCCTCGCACATCGAGGTCGGCGAGTCGGTGCGACTGCCAGCAAAGTATTACCGCAACAACGTTGCCAATACTTTGACCCTGCTCGAGGCTATGATCGCCGCCAAGATCGAGCGCTTCATCTTTTCATCGACGGCGGCCATCTTCGGCACCCCACAGTACACGCCGATCGACGAGCGCCATCCGCGCGCACCGATCAATCCTTACGGGCGCAGCAAACACATGATCGAGGAAGCGCTCGCCGACTTTGATCGCGCGTATGGGTTGCGTGCCGTGTGTCTGCGCTATTTCAATGCCGCTGGAGCGGACCCGACCGGCGCGCTCGGCGAACGACACGATCCCGAGAGTCACCTGATCCCGCTCACGCTGCGGGCCGCTGCCGGGCGCAGATCCTCGATTGCCGTCTTCGGCACTGATTACGACACGCCGGATGGCACCTGCATCCGCGATTACGTGCATATCGTCGATCTCTGCGAAGCGCACTGGCTTGCGCTGCAATCTTTGATGGCGGGCGGCGCCAGTACGCAATACAACCTGGGCAACGGTGATGGGTTCTCAGTGCTGCAGGTGATCGACACCGTACGTCGAGTCACCCGCAAAGATTTCGTCGTGAGCCATGAAGCGCGTCGCCCCGGTGATCCGCCACGACTAGTGGCAGATTCACGCGCAGCACGCGAAAAGTTGGGCTGGAGACCGCAGTCCCCGACGCTCGACACCATTGTCGAGCACGCATGGAACTTTGAGCAGCGGCGAACGCGCTGAAGCGGCTTTACTGTTTGGCGCGGGAGATATACTCGCCCGTGCGGGTGTCGACCTTGATGATCTCGCCTTCGTTGATGAAGAGCGGCACGCGCACCACTGCACCGGTTTCGAGTTTGGCGGGTTTTTGACCGCCGGTTGCGGTGTCACCGCGTACGCCCGGGTCGGTCTCGACGATTTTCACTTCGATGTGCGGCGGCGGCGTCACCACGAGCGGCACGCCGTTCCAGAGCGTGACGATGCAGGTGATACCGTCCTTCAACCACTGCGCGCCGTCACCCACGGACTCTTTGCTGGCCGTGTGCTGTTCAAAGTTGTCGGGCACCATGAAGTGGAAGAAATCACCGTCCTGGTAGAGGTACTGCATGTCGACGTCCATGACGTCGGCGGCCTCTACAGAATCGCCGGACTTCCAGGTTTTTTCGACGGTACGACCGGTTCGCAGATTGCGCACCCGGACGCGGTTGAAGGCCTGACCCTTGCCGGGCTTCACCATCTCGTTTTCGACGATGACATAAGGGTCACCGTCGATGAGGATCTTAAGGCCGGACTTGAACTCGCTGGTGTTGTAGCTAGCCATATGCTCGTTCCGCTTTGCGTTCGCCGAGTGCGAGGCCCAGAATAGCCGGGCTCAAAAGGCCGCGTATGATAACGGCAACCTCCCCCACCCGCCACCCGATCCCGCTCAGCTCCTGGCAGAGAGACTTCGCCGAGGCCGTCACGGACCCGGCGGAACTGCTCGCTTTGCTGGGCCTAGGCCATGAATGGCTTGCACCGGCGCGCGCTGCGGCCAAGCTCTTTCCGCTGCGGGTGCCGCGCAGTTTCGTCGCGCGCATGCATCGCGGCGATGCCAACGACCCACTGCTGCGACAGGTGCTGCCGCTCGCCGAAGAACTCGACGAGGTAACGGATTTTGTGACCGACCCGACTCAGGAGTCGGACTATCGTTTGGCGCCCGGGCTGCTGCGCAAATACTCGAGTCGCGCCCTGCTGATCGCGACCGAAGCCTGTGCCCTGCATTGTCGTTACTGCTTCAGACGGGAATTTCCATACGATGAACAGCAAGGCGAAACCGGTCGCTGGAACGAGGCGGTTGCGGCCGTTGCTGCAGATCGATCGATCACTGAACTTATTTTGAGTGGCGGCGATCCGCTCTCGGTGAGCAACGCGAGGCTGCGTGCGCTCTCGAGCGCGCTCGAAAACGTCACACATCTGGAATCGCTGCGGCTGCACACGCGAAACGCGATCGCGCTGCCCTCGCGCATCGATCAGGGGTTCATCGAGTGGTTACGCGCCCTGCGATGGCGTGTGACTATCGTGCTGCACGTCAATCATCCCAATGAAATCGTGGCTGACGCGCTCGATGCGCTGGAACGACTGCGCGGAACCGGCGCGCTGCTACTGAACCAAAGCACCTTGCTGCGCGGCGTGAACGACGACGTGCAAATACTCACTGAGCTGTCGCGGCGGCTGCATCGACATGGCGTGCTACCGTACTATCTGCATTTGCTCGATCGCGTACGCGGTAGCGCGCACTTCGAAGTGGCCAATGCAACGGCAATAGCGCTCATCAAAACGCTGGCGCAGCAGCTGCCGGGATATTTGGTGCCCAAGCTCGTGCGCGAAGTCGCGGGGGCCGAGGCCAAGACAGTGATTGCGGCCGGACTCTCCGGCTAAATCAATGAATCCATCCGCCCTTTCTCCTCAGCCATAACCACTCGTTTACAACCCCTCGTTTACAACCCCTCACAGAGAACTTCGATGACCCCATCTTTTGCTTTAATTCTTCGCTGCCCCGACGCCAAGGGGATCGTTGCCGCTGTTGCCGGATTTTTGGCGCAGCACGACGCTTCGATCACGGAATCGCATCAGTTCAACGAAATGCCGACTTCGGCGTTTTACATGCGTGTCGTCTTCAAGCCGGATGGCGCGCGCTTTCCGGCGTTGGAGTCCCTGCGGCAGGGGTTCGCCGCGATCGCCAAACAATTCGGCATGGATTGGCAACTGCATGATCTCGCCGCGCGACCGCGGCTGGTTATTGCAGTCTCCAAATACGGACACTGCCTGCATGATCTCATGCACCGCTGGAAGGCGGGACAGTTACCCGGCGAAATCGTTGCCGTCGTCTCCAACCACGCAGACTTCCGCAGTTTCGTCGAGTGGAATGGCCTGCCCTTTCACTATCTGCCCGTGAACCCGGGCAATAAAGCCACGCAGGAAGCCAAACTTCTCGACCTCATCAAAGAAACCCGCGCCGATCTGTTGGTACTGGCGCGTTACATGCAAATCCTGTCGACGAGCACTTGCGCAGCGCTCGCCGGCTACTGCATCAACATCCATCATTCGTTCTTGCCGGGCTTCAAAGGCGCCAAACCCTACCTGCAAGCCCACGAGCGCGGCGTGAAAATCATCGGTGCCACGGCGCATTACGTCACCGAAGATCTGGATGAAGGCCCGATCATCGAACAGGCAGTCGAACGCGTGACTCATGCGCATTCACCCGAAGCGCTGGAGCAGATTGGTCGCGACATCGAGTGCGCCGTGCTGGCCCGCGCCGTCACCTGGCACCTGCAGCACCGCGTGCTCGTCAATGATCGGCGTACGTTGGTGTTTACGTAAGCGCCGCGACCGCCTCGAGGCGGGTGACTTTGCGCCAGCCACGCGGTAGCACCGCGCCGCGTTGGGCGCGCGCGCCGCGGTAATCTTTGAGATCGCCCCACGCGAGGGTCATCGAGCGATCGCCCGTATGCACGATCAGCGAGCCACCGGGCTCGACCGCGGCCACGCCGACCACGACTTCGGCGCGTTCAACTGCCAAGGCCGCCGGAATATTGAACAGCTTGTTGCCCTTGCCGCGCGGCATTTCGGGTACTTCAGTCACCGGGAATGCCAGCAAGCGGCCATTTTCGCCATCGGTATCGACGACCGACACACAGACCAAAGATTTTTCGGTCGGTACGAAAGCCGGTGGTAACGCCAGCGAGTTCTCCGGCGGATTGAGCACGGTCTTGCCCGCCTTGCGATCGGTGATGAGCTCTTTGAGACGCGCTGTGAACCCGTAGCCGGCATCCGAGGACAAGAGCCACAGACCCTCGGGGTCACCCATCATGGCGCCCGTGAACTTGGCGCCATCGGGCGGATTGAGTCGCCCGGCGAGCGGTTCGCCTAGTCCGCGGGCAGTCGGCAAAGAATGCGCGGGCAGGCAGTACGTACGCCCCGTTGAGTCGAGGAACACGGCCTGCTGCAACGACATGCCGCGAACGGCCGACTGGAAACTATCGCCGGTCTTGTATTGCAGACTGCGCGGATCGATCTCGTGCCCCTTGGCGGCACGGACCCAGCCACCTGCAGAGAGCACGACCGTCACCGGTTCGTTAGCAATCAAGGCGGCCTCGTCAATGGCCTGCGCGGCCTCGCGCTCGACGATCTTCGAGCGGCGTACATCACCGAATTTTTCCGCGTCGGCGGTGAGCTCGTCGCTGACCAGCTTACGCAATTTTTTGCTGCTGCCGATGATGGCTTCGAGCTCCGCTCGCTCGCGCGCGAGCGCCGCCTGCTCGTCGCGGATTTTCATTTCCTCAAGCTTGGCAAGATGGCGCAACTTGGTTTCAAGGATGGCCTCGGCCTGCTCCTCGCTGAGCTTGAAGCGCTTCATCAGCACGGGCTTCGGCTCATCCTCACGACGAATGATGCGGATCACCTCATCGAGATTGAGGTAGGCGATCAGCAAGCCGTCGAGGATATGCAAGCGCAGCGAGACTTTGTCGAGTCGCCACTCGAGCCGACGTTTGACGGTCGCGATGCGGAAGGTGAGCCATTCACTCAGGATGTCGCGCAGACCCATGACGCGTGGCCGGCCATCGAGCCCGATCACGTTCAGATTGACGCGGTAATTGCGCTCGAGATCGGTGGTGGCGAAAAGATGCGCCATCAACTGCTCGACATCGACCTTGCGCCCCTTGGGCACGATCACGAGACGCGTCAGATTTTCGTGGTCCGATTCATCACGCAAATCTTCGACCATGGGCAATTTTTTGGCGCGCATCTGCTCGGCGATCTGCTCGAGTACGCGCGAACCGGAGGTCTGCCACGGCAGTGTCTCGATGACCACGCAGTCATCTTCCATGGTGTAGGTCGCGCGTGCCTTGAAGCTGCCCGTACCCTTGTCATAGAAATCGACCAGATCCGAGCGCGGCGAGACGATCTCTGCGCCGGTCGGCAGATCGGGCCCTTTGACGAATTTCATCAGCGCGCGCGTGGTAGCCTCGGGCTCATCGAGCAAGTGAATGCAGGCCTGAGCGACTTCGCGCAGATTGTGCGGCGGGATGTCGGTCGCCATGCCGACGGCGATGCCCGTGGTGCCATTGAGCAGCAAGTTGGGCATGCGCGCCGGCAGCACCGAGGGTTCTTCGAGCGTGCCGTCGAAGTTCGGCACCCAGTCGGTGGTGCCCTCGCCGAGCTCGCGCAGCAACACTTCGGCATAGCGCGTGAGCTTGGCCTCGGTGTAACGCATGGCCGCAAATGATTTGGGATCGTCCTGCGAGCCCCAGTTACCCTGACCATCGACGATCGGGTAGCGATAGGCAAACGGCTGCGCCATCAGCACCATCGCCTCGTAGCAGGCTGAGTCGCCGTGCGGATGGAATTTGCCGATGACATCGCCCACGGTACGGGCGGATTTTTTGTGTTTGGAAACTGCCGAGAGCCCGAGCTCACTCATCGAATAGATGATGCGGCGCTGCACCGGCTTCAAGCCATCGCCGATCGCCGGCAACGCGCGATCGAGAATGACGTACATCGAATATTCGAGGTAGGCCTTTTCGGTGAAGGCGCGCAGCGGCTGCCGCTCAATCCCCTCGAAACCCAAATCTTGGTTTTGCATCAGACGCTCACCTGCACGAGATTGCCTTTTTGCTCCAACCATTCGCGGCGATCGGTGGCGCGTTTTTTGGCGAGCAACATATCCATAAGACTGTCGGTTTGATCGGCGGCATCGAGCGTAAGCTGTACCAGCCGACGCGTACGCGGATCCATGGTGGTTTCGCGCAGTTGCGAGGGATTCATTTCACCCAGACCTTTGAAGCGCGTGACCTGCGGCTTGGCGCGGGTCTTTTCTTGCTCGAGTCGATGCAAGAAAGCATCGCGTTCGGCATCGTCGAGGGCGTAGAACACCTGCTTGCCCGCATCGATGCGATAGAGCGGCGGCATGGCGACGAAGACGTGACCGTTGGCCACCAGCGGCCGAAAGTGCCGGAGAAAGAGCGCACAGAGCAAAGTCGCGATGTGCTGACCGTCGGAGTCAGCATCGGCGAGGATGCACACTTTGTTGTAGCGCAAATTCGACAGATCAGCGACTCCGGGGTCGATACCCAAAGCCACGCTGATGTCGTGCACTTCCGCTGACGAGGTGATTTCGCCGGACTCGAGCTCCCAGGTGTTCAAAATTTTTCCGCGCAGCGGCATGATCGCCTGGAAATCTTTGTCGCGAGCCTGCTTGGCAGAGCCGCCCGCCGAATCCCCCTCGACCAGAAAAAGCTCTGAACGCTGCGGGTCAGCGCCAGCGCAGTCGGCGAGCTTGCCGGGCAGCGCGGGTCCGCCGGAAACCCGTTTGCGCTGCACCCGCTGCGCCGCTTTCAACCGTTCTTGCGCGTTCTGGATGGCGAACTGGGCGATACGCTCGCCGGCGTCGGGATGCTGTGCGAGCCACAGGCCAATGGCGTCCCTCGCATAGCCCTCGACCAACTGCGCGGCATCGCGCGAGGCGAGCCGCTCCTTGGTCTGACCCGCAAACTGCGGATCACGAATTTTGATGGAGAGTACGTAGCGCGCGCCGTCCCAGACATCTTCCGGTGTCAGCTTGACGCCACGCGGCAAAAG
>VGUP01000100.1 GCA_016874175.1 Gammaproteobacteria bacterium
CCTTGAAGCGGTAGAAACTATCGCGGCTGAAGCCCATCACCTTGCAGGCCTCCGACACGCTGCCCAGCGTCTGCGCCAGCTTCAGCAATCCCACCTTGTTCCGAATGATCTTCTGTTCGCTTATCATCTGACTTCTCCTGCGCATTCTGATGCGACATTCTGATGTCAGATCAAGTCGTAGCTAGTACAGATTAACGCCAACGGAATACGCAAAACAGATCAGTCAAAAGGCAGATACATTAACCGTCAGTCTCTAGACCCAACCGGAACTAAATCCGGGGGGACGTCGACCTCACTTAAGGGCTTTTTAAAATCGACCGCGTCGAGTTCCAGCTCGACCCGAGGCGCTGAATTCATGAAGAACGACGACATCTTCGGTCGCAGGAATTTCGTCACCACGGGGCTGCTGTCTGGCGCGTCCTGCGCCATGCCCCTTGCCGGTGCCGCGGCAGCGCCGACGGCGCGCGGGGCCGCCCTGGCGCCTCGCGGGCAGGTCAGGTCGGAGATCCTCGAGTTCGAGGATCCGGTCGAGGAATTCCGCGAGCACCTGCGCATCGAGCGCAGCCTGGTCGACGACGAGGGCAGTACCCTGACCTGGTACAACTGGATCGCGTACGTCGTTGCCGAGGGGCGCGCACCGTTCCCCCTGCTGAGATTCGAGGGGATCGAGTACAGCTATTACCGGCGGGTGGCGCCGATGGAGTACCGGATCCACGCCCACAACCTGTCCTACCCGAGGGACCTCCGGACGGGGGAATTCCTGACTGAGCTCGAGAATCCGCTGACTGGTCGTGTGGTGAAGCTGCAGCCCGCGGTGCTGCTCACTGACCCGGGAACGCTCGCGTCGCCGCGAGGGTTTCGTAACCTCAAGAGTGACGGCAAGACCTATCGGCAGCCCCTGCGTGTGTTCCGTATCCAGGACGACCTGATCAAACTGGACAGCGTGCGCACCGCACCGCCCGACATGCCGACGGTGCACATCGAGAACTCCTGCCAATGGGTGTCGCGCAGCCAGTTCGACGACAAATCCATCACGTCGCTGCCCGTCGAGTTTGCGGGCGTGTATCTGTTCCCGTTCCCCGCGTGGCTCGCCATGGGCGAGCGCAAGGGACACATGTACGGGATGTGGGACGGGCGCAAGGTCCGCGGGGCGGAAGACCTTCCCGAAGAGTTCCTTCGCCGGACCCGAAAGGGGTTCCCCGAGCTGCTCGAGCCGCGCTGGCAGGAGTTCGAGCGACCGATTCCGTTTTCCCTGTAGATCCTGCCTGACGCGATCCCAAACCGTAGCGGCATATGTGGAATCCAGTTGCAAATTTACTTTCGCGACCTCATCGAGATTCTCTGTTTCATAGAGCCACGCTTCATTCCAGATTGTTTTCGCGATGCGGACCATCCATTCCAGTCGATCCGCCGACTCAGAAAAATGGGGGCCGCTGGTCATGTCGAATTGCTCGAGCGTCTTGAGAGCCAGCAGCGACCAGGCGCCTCCGTACGAACGGCCCGCAGCCCCGTACACATCGCAATCTCGGTAGCGAATGCGACGTGGTGTTAGCCATTGAGATCGATAGTTGTGGAGGTCTTGCATGTCCATGCGTCCCCCTCGCATTCGAACCGATTCGACACATCGCTCTCCCCATGCGCCGCGATACATGGCGTCCGCACCACGTTGAGCTACCTCTTCCAAGAAGACTGCCAGCTCAGGCTGCACGAGTTGATCCCCAGCCTGCAATGACTTGCCATTTCGAAAGAACGTTTTCGTACCGTAAGGGGTAGATTTCAGCGTTTCTGCCCGGTAATCGATGGTTGCGGAGTAGATCGGATCGATTGGAAAACCATCGCGTGCCAGTGCGATCGCTGGCTGTACCAGTCTCGACCAAGGCAGCTTGCCAAACCGCTGATGAATCGATTCCAGCCCGTGCAGGGCGCCGGGCACCATAACACCTTTGCCGTCGGGCTCCCCTTCGGACCATATCCCATCGGGATCCGCGACATGATTCAATTCCGCATCGAGGTAGAGTTTCTCGTCGGTCTCTTGGTGATAGACGAGTGCATTCAGCGGTCCTGCCAAGCTTGTTACACCCGGCGCGACCACGTATTCGACCAACGTCGCAGCGACGAATGCATCGAACGCATTGCCTCCCTCCGCAAGGATCCGCTTGCCGGCATCTCGGGCTTCGCGGTTGTAAGATACGATCGCGGCGGTTGACCTCGTTTTTGTTGGTAATGAAGAATCATCGCTGGCAATCCCAGGCATCGCAAACAGGGAAATCGAAATGAAAAGAAGGGAAAGGTGGATCATGCGAATCTCGCGTAACAGAGTGTCGGCGTCACCGGCGATGGGCGTCGGCATGATCCCGTGATCGAGCTGCGCGCGGTCGAGACCATCGTCTTCATGACGGCACACTGGGCGCATCTACCCTATGAATTGCTCGACGTGCGCTCGCGCCGTATCGTCAATGAAGTCAAAGGCGTTAGTCGCGTCGTCTATGACGTGACGGGGAAGCCACCCGCGACGATCGAGTGGGTATCGTGTATGCGGGCGGTCGAGGCGGTCAGCGCGTCTACGTGCTCCCGGCCGAACGCGCGGTGGTGGTTCGGATCGGTCGGATCCGTAACGACTTCGACGACGGTCGATTCCTGAACCCGATCATCGCCGCCCTAACCTCGACGCCCTGACTACACACCCTTAGGGGAGCGCATGAAGCGACTGATTCGATCCCAAATGTTGGCTAACTGCTCGATCGCGATGCTCGTGCTGACAACGCTCGTGCCGATGGGTTTCGCCAAGGCGCCGTACGAGATCAGTCGCGAGACACTGGAGGCTCGTTACGCAGACGCGGACTCGCGCTTCGTAAACATCGATGGCGTGCGGCTGCACTACAAGGACCAAGGTGCAGGACCCGCCGTCGTCCTCGTTCATGCGTCGTTTCTCAATCTCGATGCCTGGTCGCCCGTGGCTACGGAGCTCGCGAAAACACATCGTGTAATTCGCTTCGACATGTTGACAAATGGTCTGACCGGTGACGATCCCGCGCAGCGCTACTCGATCGAACGCAATCTCGAGATGCTCTCGGGTCTCCTTGCGCATCTCGGCGTCACTCGCCATTCGATCGTCGGAACATCCTCGGGCGGCATCGTCGCGTTTCGGCATTCGGCCGCTCACCCCGAGAGCGTCGAGCGACTGATTCTCATCAACTCTGCCGGCATGCCCCGCACGGCGGCAACGAATCCGAATCGGCCGAGTGGATCGGTCCTGCGACGCTGGATCGAGGCACGCTACAAGTCACGCGGATACTGGCAACAAAATCTTTCTACCCAGTTCACGGGCGGAACGATTCCCAACCCCACATTTGTCACCCGTACATACGATATGAATCGCCGCGCAGGTCTGGCGGAAGCCGGTGCCATCTATCTGCGTAATTTCCGTACCGGTGATCCGCAGACTGAACTTGCCAGAGTCCGGGCTCCCACGCTCATCGCATGGGGCATCGGCAACCTCACGGTCTCGCATCTCGAAGCCGACGTGATGGTGCACTGGCTGACGAGCGCTTCTTCGTTGTTGATCAAGTACCCCAAGCTCGGCCATTACGCCTACCTCGAGGAGCCCACGCGCATCGCCACCGACATGCGGGACTTCCTGCTCGGACGTCGCGACGCCGACTTGCGCGTCACCCAACGCGTTACCCCGGCTTGCGTCGCTGCATGTACTCCATGAAATCGAGGCGCGGAGCCTGCCACGACGGCAGATCAAAAATCTGGGGCGCATGCTTTTCGAGGAGCGCGCGTGGCGCCTTCGGCATCTCATCGAGCGACCGTAACTTGGTGCCGAGGCCCTTGCCGTACGTGCGACCGGGCGTGCGCCCCATACCAAGCCAGGGGTGAAAACTCACCAGATTCTGGAACTGTACGGTTGACTGCGCGCTCGAGATTTTTGGATCGGAGACCTCGGACAAGCTCGCGGCAAAAAAATAGTGTGAGTCCCAGTAGAACATCGGCCCACCCGCTTCCTTCGGCCACTGCTCCGGCTTGAACGGATTCGGAAACGAGAAGGCCGATTGGTTCGGCAACAGTAACTGGTCACCCATCACATCGAAGCGCATTTCCTTCGGCTTAAGCGTCGCCTCGGGCCCGGTCACCGTGCCTTGCGCCCCGATCTCGACCGACAGCGGCCCGCCGAAGAACGGCCATATCTCACGCTTGTCTTGGGTCACGGGATTGATCCAATGATCGACGTAATCGTCGGTATCGAACGCCGTATAAACGCCGACCTCGCGGATGAGACCCTGATAGTTACCGTTGGGTAGAGGACGCCAGGTACCGGCGTTGAGATTCTGCATCGTGAGCATCGGTTTGAGGTTGCCGTCGTTGAGCCAAAGGTAGAGGTGCAGTCGACAGAACGTGTAGACAGTCTCCTCTGCGCAGGACCCCTTGACCTTGGCGAAGATTCTCGCGCGTTCTATGGGATCCTCGAGCCGCGGCCCCGCCGCCGCTGTCGTCGCGCCCAACGCCGGCGAATCCAGCCACACGCCGAGCGCACTCCCGCCCGCCATCGCGCCCGCCAACACTTGTCGGCGATCGACTTGTCCTTTGCTCATGAGTCCCCTCCCGGTGAAATGGCGATTCTTTCTTACCGCCAACGGCACCGACGATGCAAGTGTGAAGTATCTGACCTGATCCGGTATTTTTGATCCGTGTTTAATGTTCATAAAAGGGACAGGAGACGTGGACGATGGGCAAGCAGAGATACACGCCCGAGGAGATCATCCATAAGCTTCGAGAGGCGGAGGTGCTGATCGGCCCGACGTCGGTTATTTACCGCGGGCGGAAGAACATCAACCCGCACGGTGTACTGCTCGTGCTCGGCGATTAGCGCGTTGTCTTTTAAAGCCGGCTTGATCGTTGTCGCGGCGAGCATTGCCGCGAGATCGCCCAATCGAACTCCAAGTGGATTTGGGTCCGGTGTTGAAGTGAGTTTAGGCAGCCTTTTTGCCGGTTATTGAGATGATCCGAGGGCTGGGGCTCCAGGCCTCGGGCGCCGGGGGTCGATAGCCGAGAGCCTGCTGTACTGACCTCTTTCTTTCTATCCGCTATTTTTGATCGTTACTATTTTTTGAGCGGCGCAGGTTTCTGCGTCCGCACATAGTTCTCGAGACTCGACAAACTGGGGTCCACCCACTTCTCCGGGGCCACTTGATACTGCGGATAACGCTCGAGCACGCGCTTGGCCACCGCGGGCGGCACTGCATCGATCCCGGATATCGAAGAGAACGTGCCAGAGTAAAGAATGTGGCCCGGCGCGGGGCCCATCAGCATCCACGGCAGCCAAGGCGTAACGCGATTCCATACACCCGTGTGTGGCAGATGCGTGAGCTCGGGGTTTTCGATGTCGTCCCGACGAATCTGGTAACGGAAAAGTTCCGAAACGCGATTCATGGGACCCGCCGACTCGCGCGGCCACACAGCCGGATCGAGTGCGTTGCGGTAATAGAGATGGATGTCACTCTGCAGGATCACCATGTCATCGCGGAACAACGCCCAATCGCGCAGGAAAGGGCGACGCGGCGGCATCACGGTATTCAAACCGCCATAATTCGGCGGGTCGGGGTAGTACTCGGAGATCACATAGTTGAATGGATCGTTGGCCACATCGACCACGCGTACTTCTTCGTTGGTGTACGGGTTCAACCAAGTGTCCATCATTTCGCCGGTCTTCAGGTCACGATAGAAGACCAGCTCTCGACACATTCGCTGGTAAGACCCGTTGGCCTGCTTGATCACACGAAGCGCCGAAAACACCTCGAAACCGAATAGCGGACGAACCGCCTCACCATCGCGCACGCCGCACACGGTGCCGGTGACATAGCCGTTCACGAACTTGCCGGGCGCGGTATCCGCTTCGAGGCGAGCGGTGGTCTCGCGATTCCAAACCGGGTCCTTGAACAAGGCGCGCAGCGCATCATTCGACATCCGCGGCCGCGACGATGCCGGCGAAACTGCCGCCATGGCAGCGGGTGCGAGCGCCGCGGTACCCGCCGTCGCGATGAACTGACGGCGATTACGCAATATTCCGGTCTTCTTCTGGATCGTGATGTTGGTGTCCCCCTTGAATGATCCGCGTGTCGATTCTGTCGAACCCTAGAGCATCATATCGATAACGCTACCGATGTTTTCGCGCTCGGCCTCGCGCCACACTCGCATGGCGGCGGCAAGATCCTGTGTGGTCACGCCCAAAGACTTGTAGACGGTGATGTCATCAACATGACGACGACCGGTGAGCGACCCGGCAAAGACCTCGCCGATTTCACCGCATACGTGGGCTTCGGTGACCACACCCCGCGACATCGCACCGAGCAGTTCACCGGCGGCGGCGAACGCGGCTTCGCGATAATCGACGAAAAATCGGCTGCGACTCACCACGAGGTCATCCACCTCGGCCGTGGTCGGAATAGCTGAACCGACCAGATTGATATGCTGCCCCGATCGTAACCACTCGCCGCGGATGAAAGGCTCTTTTGCCGAAGTCACCGTGCAGATCACCGCGGCGGCTGCAACGCTGTCGGCAAGATCTTGCGCAACGGAGAAACGCGGCGTCTTGAGCGCACCGCTCGGTAGCAGCGCCGCGGCAAGCCGATCGATCAGTCGCGCTGCGCGATCGGGATTGCGCGCCCAGATTGCTACGGTTTCAAACGGCCGCACGCACAACAACGCGCGGGCGTGATGCCAGGCTTCTTCACCTGCACCGACGATCAGCAGATGACGCGCCTCGACGCCAGCGAGCGCATCCGTGGCGGCTGCCGTCATTGATGCAGTGCGAATGGCCGTCAGCGTCCCACCCTCGAGCAGCGCCAGCGGCAAGCCGGTATCGGCAGCGAACAGCAGCACCGCGCCAACATGTGAGCCGTGCGGATCGTCGGCAGGCCGCTCGAATTTCGAGACGATCTTGACCCCGAAGCAGTCGTCACCGCCGCCGAGATAGCCCGGCATCAAGCCAAGCTTTCCGGTGCGTCGCGGCACTGGCATGAACTGTCGCAGGGGCAGCGAACAGTCGCGTTGCGAGGTAGTGATCATCGCCGCGCGCATTTCATCGATGCACTGCCGATAGCCCAGCAGTCGCTCGATGTCGGAAAGGGTGAGCAGACGCAACGTCAACCTCGAGGCGGCATGAAACGCATGCGCTCGAGAATCGAAGCCACATCATCCGGACGCGCGAACGGCTCCGGCATGGGTTCGCCGACTCGCCGCGGTTTGCCGATGGCGTTGAACCAATCCTCGAGCCCCGGCGGCATGAAAACCCAGAAGAGCTTCATATCCGTTTGACCGGTGTTGTCGATGCGATGACGCGAGTTGCGACAGAAGAGTACGGCCGAGCCCGGCTCGAGCGGACTCGTGACATCATCGATCGTGACGGTACCGCAACCCTCGTGCACGAAGACAAGCTCGTGGTTCTGCAAATGACCGTGCTCGCGAACATGACATCCCGGCGGCAACAGCTGCAAGCCTGCGGAGAAATCCTCGTATGGTGTGTTCTGCGGCGAAAACTTGACGGTGACATAGCCGCGCGAAGGCAGTGGCTGCCAAAGGGAGTGGCCCTCTTCGGGACCGCTGATCATCGAGCGCGGCTCGCCTGCGGTGTCGAACGCCATGTTTCGTCTCCCTCGTCGCGTGCGCGCTGTTCGCGAAGAAAGCCAAGCACCGCCGCATTGTATTCGGCCGTCACGGTCTGCGGGCAAAAGTGTCCGCCCTCGCGCAGCACACAAATACGCGCTCCGGCAATACGCTGCGCGAGCTCCTCCGACATCGTCGAGGGCGTGAGTTGGTCGTCTCGCGCACCGATGACGAAGGTCGGAACGCGGATCTCATTCAGGCGATGGCGCAAGTCGTGCGACATCACGGCATTGAGTCTGCCCAATTCGATTTCGAGACCGGGAAACTCCGCCATCCGCGTCTCGAAAAAAGATTGGGTGTCCTTGAAACGATCGCGCAGATACCACGCTGGTGTCGCCAACAATGTACCTACCATCAGATAGTTGAGCGGCCCCGAGTTGATGAGGATGTCGCGCCTCATATGGAAGGTTTGCAGAAAAAGTGGCGTCGGTCCCGCCCAACTCGCACTCAATACCAGCGAAGCAAGCCGTTCGGGGGCGCGCAGGGCGATGTGCTGCCCGATGGCACCTCCTGTCGAGTGACCCACGAGGTGCACCCGCTCAAGCTGCAGCACGTCCATGAGTCGCAACAAATCGTCGGCCATCTCGCCGGCATTGGAGATCAGGGGGCCGGGCCCCGAACGACCGACCCCGCGATGGTCGTGCAGGATCACGCGAAACTCACGTGAAAAATCCGCGATCTGCGCGTGCCAAAAACGTCCGCTGCCGCCGAGCCCCGCGACCAGCAAGACGGGCGGCCCATCACCATGTTCCTCGACATGGAGTTCCGCATGGCCGATCGACACCCGATGACCGCCCGCGGCCATGGAAATACCGTTCTTCATCCACCGGATTCTTCACGATCGCGAGGGCCGCTAACCAATGCTTTGTACCACTCCAACCATGCGCAGCCGTTATGGCAGTCAGTGAAAATTTGATTGTCGCG
>VGUP01000101.1 GCA_016874175.1 Gammaproteobacteria bacterium
CGCAGCCACGGTGTCGGCCACGACGCGCGACGGCAGTGCCATAAAAAAATCGACATCCACCGGCTGAAAAGGATCGACGCCGCTACGGCGCAGTTTTTCGATGAGCTTGGTATCCCAGTCGTCGAACTGCACTCGCGAGGCGCGACGAATCTGGTAGACGATACGCCACACCGCGATAGCGGCACCGGCGATCAAAAAAATGACGAACCAATCCATCACTCGTCCAGGGCGATCGTTACGCGCAGGCCATCGAGCTCATCGGTCATGTCGAGCTGACAAGACAGACGCGAGCCTTCTTTGTAGTGCGCCAACTCGTGCAGCAGCTCGCGCTCGTCCGACATCGGTGCCGGGATCTTCGCCGCCCACGACGGATCGACGTAGATATGGCAGGTCGCGCAGGAGCACATGCCGCCGCAGATCGCTGCGATACCGTAGTCGAGCTCGCGCAGGGTTTCCATGACCTTGACGCCGGCGCGCGCCGGTACGTCGTATTCTTTTCCATCGCGATCGACAACTTTGAGCATAGGCATGAGCGTGTTCCGAACTTGAGACTGGCCGTTGTGGGGGACGCGTAGTTTGCCGGGCTCGAGCGACATCCGCCACCCACCCCGCAGCGAGATTCAGCCTTTGGCAGCCAAAGACTCGCTCACGGCGGCCAAATCCCGCCAAACGGCGTCGAGCACTGCCCGCAACCGCCGGCGTTGTTCAAAGCACTCAGGTTGCAGACTCCACGACGCAAACTCCATCGCATGCGCGGGCAAGTCTGCAGCAAGGCCAGCGAGGTCTTCATCGGCGTGCCCGCAGTGGGCGTATTCCCAATCGAGCAGACAAAGTGAGCCATCGGGTCGCACGATGGTATTTGGCGGATTGAGATCGCCGTGCACCAGTACCGCACCGGCAACTTCCGCATATTCGGCTTCGACGATCACCTGATTGACTTGCTGCGCCCAACGCGCGGCGCGTACTGGGCTCGCCACCGCTAGACGCTGCTGCAATTCGCCAAGACGCTGCGCGAGATCGAGGGTCGGCAACGACAGCGAAGATATCGTGCGCAAACGCTCGAGCAACTCGCGGACGGCGGCTCGTCGCTCAGGCCGCAACATCCAATCGACCTCGAGCGTCGAACCCTCGATGAACGGCATGAGCAGGAAGCGCCGAACAGGATCGAATTCGAGAACCGGCGGCGCCACGCCCTGCGCGGCTGCGAGCTGCTGCGCCGCCACCTCGACCTCGGGCGAGATGCCGAGCGCTTGCGCGAGTGCGACCACAGGCCACTCGCGACGAACAAGCCGCCCACGCGAATCTTTGAGGATCGATAGCCGATTGAGTTGACTGCCGCGCATTCTAAAGTTTGCGTGACTGGTCCAGTCGATAGCGCGCCAGCCATTCCCGCCAGCCGATGACTGCGATCACGAAATACACCGCGTAGAGTCCGACCACAAACCACAGACCCTGCGCGCCATACAGGAACATCGATGCGGCATTGACGACAAGCCAATACAGCCAATTCTCGAGCACGCTTCGCGTCGTCATCCAAGTCACAAGCAGACTCGCACAGGTCACCGCGGCATCGAGACGCGGCCAACTGCCGGCCGTCGATACCGCCAACCACGGTGCCAAAAAAATTGCTACCAACAAAATCAGTATCGCGATCGACACGTGCCAGAAAAACGGCCAGCGGCGGATCATGCTGACTCCGTCCTGCGGCGACGAGGGCTGCGACCACTGCCAAAAGCCATAGACCGCCATGCCGACGTACAGCGTCTGCAAGCCCGATTGCAAAGGCAGACCTGAGCGAGCTGCCAGCCAGGCGAGCAGCGCCGAGGAGAGCGCGCCGAAGACCCACGCCCACCGATTACGACGTACAGCGAGCAAGGCGTAGCCGATGCCGAAGGCGACCGCCAGCACTTCAGCGAGCGAACCCACTCAGCGCACCTGCCAGTTCACGGTGAGACCGAGCGTGCGCGGATCGGCGAGCTGTACGTACAATCTATCGGGGAAATCCGGCGGCTCGTTACCAAAGAAAAAACCCCGCAGCGCATAGTTCTCATCGAGCGCGTTACGCACCCAAGTCTCGACCCGCCAGCGCTCGGCGACATAGCCTGCGCGCAGATTGACCAGAGCATAGGGGCGCGAACGTTGGGCATGACTGTCACTGAAAAAAAATGCCGCGGCGTGCTGCGCGTCGGTGCGGGCGAACCAGCCGCGAGGATGCTGATATTCAAGCGAAATCGACGTCTGATAGCGGGGTGCATGCGCCTGCCCGCGGCCGGAAAGGTCGCGCCCGGCGACCACATAGTCGACAAAACGCGTGCGCAGTAGCCCGAGCGTCGTACCGACTCGCCAACGCTCACCGAGCGCCGCCGACACGCTACCCTCCACGCCCTCGTTCACACCGCGTGCGGCGTTGTCGGTCAAGTAAATGAACGATAGGGGATCGCCGGGGTCCAACTGGGCGGAGGTGCTCACCTGTTGCTCGCGACGTCGCATATGAAACACGGCGAGCTCATAGCGCAGGTCTCGCGTTGCCTCAAAGAACTTGTAGCCAAGCTCGATGCTGTCGAGCAACTCGGCAGAATATTCACGTCGATTGGTCGGTACGACACTGCCGATATTGAAGCCCCCGGCTTTGTAGCCGCGCGCCAAGGCCAGGTAAACCCGACGCTGTTCGTCAGGCCGATACTCGATGGAGAGATTGCCACCGGCCATGGTCTCTGCAGGCGCGAGCACACTGCCGTCGGTGTCACGATAGTTCGCAGCGCGATATTCGATACGGCCGCCAAGGTTCAAGCGCCAGTCGACCGCGAGTGCATATCCGCGACTCGCATAGCCCGCGAGCGTATCGGCGCGGTAGTCGCTCAGCAGCGCGCGATACACCTCGCCATCGTAAAGATCGAGCTGGTCGTTAGCTTCGCGCAGGCGCTGCGCGTAAATCCCCGCCACCCACGCCGACTCATCACGTGAAGACCAGCGCAGATCCTGCGTGAGGCTGCGCCGATGACGCAGAAACCGCGAGGTGAAATCGTAACTTGGGTCGGCGGCCCAATCGCCGTCAAAAGAATAGAGGATATCAGCATCGACCACGGCCGTGAGGCTGCGGAACTCGAAGTCATCCGCATCACTACGCAGCTGCAACGATGCGCCACGCGATCGCTGCCGATCGCGACCCGGATCATCAGAGCGGGTCACGCGCGAATTGTCGGTCGAAAACGCATCGAACCCATTATCGAGATCAACGCTCAGTACCGAGAGATCGGCCTGCCAACGCTCACCGAAGCGATGCGTCGCGCGCAAACGCAAGGTTCGCTCGTCGAAACCATTGGTGTCGTCGCGACCGAGCGTCACATTACGCCGCGAACCGTCCCCTTTGAAACCCTGTCCGCTCAAGCGCCACGCTGATTCGGCACCCTCGGCCAAAGCATCACCGGCCACCATGCCGAGCGCGTGGACGCCATAGTCGCCCGCACTCGCTTCAAAACGCAGCGACTGCGTAGGCTCTGCGGCGCGGGTCTGCACATTGATGAGCCCGGCGAGCGCATTGGCACCGAGTACCGTTCCCTGTGGACCGCGCAACACCTCGACCTGCCCAAGGTCCAGCAGAGTCGCCGGCATGCCGATACCGGAGAAATCCATGCCATCAATTAAAAAACCCACCGAGGGGTTGGGCGCGCCCTGCCACTGATCGGTTTCGCCGATGCCGCGCAACTGAAAATACCGAGGCCGCGAGCTGCCCGATGCCCAATTGAGATTAGGTACGAGCGGCAGCACGTCGACAAGATGCTGCACCCCCGCTTCGCGCAGCGTACGCGCATCGAGCACCGTGGCACTTGCGGCAAGATCGAGCGCTGACTGCGGCCGCAGAGTCGCGGTAATCACGACCTCCTGCAAATCTTCCGCGCTGGCGCCGCTGGAGGGGCCAGTAACTAGCAAGGCGCCGATCAGCACCGACAAAGAAAATCTCGCGCGACATCGACTGTGCATGACCTGCTCCCTCCGCCGGTACTAACCGGATCAGGTTCAACGGGTTCGTCGCCTTTGCGCGACATCTCAGGTCCCACCGGACCACCCCTCGGCGTGGCGTATTGTCCACGGCGGTGGCTGCATTGCAACCATTTTCACCCGAAGTTCAGTCACGATGGCGCTGGGGGATGAACTCGCGCAGCGACTTCCCTACAATCGCGGCCCTTGCGTGCGGGCTGACTGGCCCGCGGAGTACGGTCAAGATGGGCAGAGCGATCAAGGTATTTCAGGTCGACGCATTCACCCAGCAACTGTTCACCGGTAATCCGGCGGGCGTTGTCCTTGGTGCTGAAGTGCTCTCGGACGAGGAAATGCTGGCGATCGCCCGCGAGCTCAACAACGGCGACACGGCCTTCGTACTGCCCCCGGAGAGTGACGATCACGAGGTCCGAGTGCGATTTTTCACGCCGCGCACCGAATCGTCGTTCGTCGGTCATGCGACCATTGCCACACAGTACGTGCTTTCGTCCGTTACAGGCGCAGCAAAGAAATTACGGCAGCGACAGAAAGCCGGTCTGGTCGATATCGAGATTCGCGGCGAAGGCCCCGAGCGCCGGATCGCTGTGCGTCAACCAGCACCCGTACTCCGTCGCGAACTCAACGAACGCGAGCGTCTGGCGGTGCTCGATGCCCTCGCGCTCTCGACCGCTGATCTCGATCCGCGCTGCGAGATGCGGATCGTCGGCTCAGCGGGCAATCGCTTGCTGGTCGGGGTACGCGGCACCAAACAATTGAAGCAGTTGAAGCCCGACTTCAATCGACTGACCACGCTATCGGCGCAACTCGGTGCCTCGGGACATTTCGTGTTCACCACTGAATCAGGTGTCGATGACTGCCTGACCATGTCGCGCATGTTCTGCCCGGCGATCGGCATTCCGGAAGATCCGGTTAGCGGCAACGCGCACGGCTTGCTCGGCGCCTACTTGTTGCACCACGGATTGTTGCAAGCCAATGGAGATCGGGCGCGCTTCTCGGGAGCGCAGGGGCACTACCAGCTGCGCCCCGGAAGAGTCGACGTGGAGCTCGAGTTGGCCAACGGCACGCTGGTCGGAGTCTGGATCATCGGCAGCGCGACCATGGTGTTCGAGACCACGATCGCGCTGCCCTGATTGATCAAAGAAAGCGTTAGTGCCGCTGGCGCTTTTTCCCTAAGCGTTTTTTTCTTAAAAGTCGACGCGCACCGACAGCTGCAAACGACGCGGCAGGTAGAAGCTACGAGGCTGGCCAAAAAACGCGTTCGTATCGTACGGGTCGAAATTGTAGCCAGTCTGCTTATCGAGAACGTTAAAGAGATCTGCGCGGAACTTCACAAGCGGCATTGAGCCAATTTTAAAATCCTGTGTGTAGTTTAAATCAAGCTGCCAGTGACTTGGGCTACGTCGACTGCCCGCGGCCTCTGCGTACGCAGTAGATAGAAATGGCACCTGACCGTAAAACGTACCGGACCACGGTTCCCATGGCTTTCCTGATTGTGCGACTAGAAATGCGCCGATATTCGCCTTCCAGTTAGTAGTGTAATAGCCATAAGCTTTAAAGATATGCGGTCGCTCACCCGAGAGCGTTCCCCGCTTGTTATCCCACACATACTGACCCGGTCCATCTGCGTAATTCGATGAACCAATAAAGGTATTAGCATCCGTCGTTTGGTTAGTATTGTCCTGATCAAAGTTTCCACGATACTGGCTCCAGGTGTACGACGCATTAAAAAATGTTCGCTCACCTTGCCACTCTGCCTCAAAACTCGCCTCATAGTACTTAGTGAAAGCCCCGTCGACCTCAGCGATCACAAAAGAAGACCCGCCGATCTCGCTCTGAATCGCTGGTAAGTAGGGCACATATAATCCTTTGGCGCGAATATCGGTGGGTGCCCCGCCAACACCGCTTACCCCATTTACAGCATAGGTTTGAAGACGCGCATTGTTTGGCATGTCCTCCCAAAAATGCGACCCCTCCCGATAACGGAGATGACCCCTTAGCGATAGACCATTACGAAGAGCCTTGGTCGCACCGAAGGTGATCTCATCCACACGTCGTGGCTTGAGGTCCTCTGCAAAGACCTTTCCCGACGATCCCGCCCGAAGCGTGGAAGTAATAAAATTTCCGTTGATATCGAAACGCGCATCAACGAAGCGCCCTAGATTATTTCTATCCCACGAAGCTGCGCGAGCGAGTGAACTTGCCTCCGGGTGGTATTGCGCGAAGTTCGCGAACACAGTCGCGTCGTCACTATAACGCCATGTAACGCCCAGGCGAGGCTGAAGCATGTCTTCCCACCCAACACGATACATCTCGTACTTATTACCCGGCGCCTGTATAAAACCGGAAATGCGTTCAGCAGACCGCCTAAGTCCCTGACCGTAGTAAACATCCTCACTAACGAGTACACCCAGGTTGTAGTCAAAGTCGCCGATCGAGAACTCGTCATTTATCTCTAAATTTACGGACTTTGATGAAGAGACAATTTTCGGACTAAAAATCGATGTACCTGAGGAGTCGGTTGGCGGATCCAGAAAGGTTGCTTGGAAAAAAGCCGTAGGTACTGCCGCCAAGGTCCCGCCGAGATAGCTGATACTTCCCCACCCGTTACTAGTACGAATTAGCTCTTCGGAAATCTCGGAAAACTTAATCCCAAAGTGAAGGTTGTGGGAGACGTTTCCAATTTCGGCCTTCGTATCGAGGGTTGCTTCTGCTGTGTCTCGGTAAAAGCTCTGGAAGTTGAGTTGGTTCCATCCCCCCACCACACCTCCGCCCGCTTTGACCCCTGCGGAATTCGTAAAGCCATACTGATTAATTAGGCTTTGCGCGGTGGGGTTAAAGAGTGCTTGGCTGGCAGCCGTGCCGGTCGTTCGGAGAACCGGCACGGAGAATTGACCCATTTGAGTGAGGTTTGAAAGGTTGAGTTTTTGCCCCGCTCGTGCAACCCCGGTGAACCCGAAAAGCGTATCGGGAACCTCCGTCGTAACCAGTTCGAATGAGCCCAACCGTGCAGCGAGCGTTGTACTCTCGCTTATGAGCCATGAGCCCTCCAAAGACAGAATATTTTGCTCTGAGGTGGCTGAGCGAGTAAGAGAGTCCGCGGAAGAGGCTCCTACAGTGACTGCGCCAAAGCTATCTCGATCGGAACCACGCAAACTCAGGTTGAGTAGAATGTTATCGATCGGCGCCCACGTGAGCTTGCCAAAATACTCGTTACGAACGGTTTCACCATCCTTAACTGGTCCGTAAACCGAGCTGGAATTTTGCTCTGTAAGCTCGGGCCGATAATACGAAGCATAGAAAAATAGGGAGTCCTCAACGACCGGTCCACCCACCCCCACGTTTACCCAGCTCTGGTCCAAAGTGTAGTCAGAGCTACTAACTATGCCCCTTTTTTTGGCCACCATGCTCTTCGGCTGAATCTTGTATTCCACCGTTCCCTTAAAATCGTTGGTGCCCGACTTCGACGTGGTGTTGATGGCAAAGCCGCCAGCGCGATTGAAGCCAATCGCCTTGGCGCCACCACGCTCCATCGATACGTTTTCGACGTCATGGGTAGAGGGCTCGGAGGCCAAGTTGCCGAACAGCGGCAGCGAAACATCGATGCCATCGAAGCCGTATTTATTGTCAACACCCGAGCCGCCCGCTGATGGGCCGAGCACCGAGTTCTCCGAGTACTGCACACCCGGAATCAGTTTGAGCAGATCGCGATACTGCTGGCCGACCGGCAATCTTTCGACTTGCTTGGAGCCGAGCGAGTTGGCGAGCGACGCGTTGCCTTCGCGAGTGAGACCCGTCGCCACGATGCGCACGGTCTGCAATTCTTCGGGGCGAGTCGCAGCGATGGCGACATCGGCGATCGAGGTCTGATCGAGCAGCACTTCGACATCGACTTTCCGCAACACACCCTGCGCGTTGCTGAAAGTCAGCGTGTACTGGCCAGGCAGCAGCGCCGGCAGCGCGAACGAGCCGTCCGCCTTCACCGTCGCCGAACGAGGCCGGGGCATCACCTCGCTCTCGGCGGTGACCATGATCCCTGCGGGGGTTGCCCCTGCCGCTTCGATATTCACGGTGCCACGAATGCCACCCGACTGCTGCGCGAACGCGGACCCGCTCACGAGCACGCTGGCGACGAATGCAGCCACCAGCAGCTTCTTGTTCGACATAGTTGTCTCTCCCCGACAGATTGGCCGCTGACAAGCGGAATACCCACGCATTCAAACCGTTTTCGCGACGAGGGGCAAGGCAGGCCAGTGTTTCGATGCAGCGTGTTGTCTTATCGCCACATCAACACCAGATTTGCTGTTTGACTCTCAGGTCAGCTTGACCGCCTTTCTCCCGTCCTGTACCCTTTTCAGTAAAGGTACCTTTTTGATTACAGCATCTGAACAAATCGCCATCCGGAAAGGGCTACTCGAGTTTGCGGCGCTCAAAGTAGTCGGTGTCGGCAGCGTTTACGCCGCCGATATTTTGCGTCGCTTGCAAGCGACCGAATTTGCGACGCAAGAAGGCACGCTCTATCCCCTGCTCAGCAAGTTACGCCGTGATGGCCT
>VGUP01000102.1 GCA_016874175.1 Gammaproteobacteria bacterium
CTGATCTGGATCTCGCGGTACGCGCCATCGTGTTTGCGGCCGTCGGCACCGCAGGGCAGCGCTGCACGACACTGCGGCGTCTGATCGTGCATCCCAGCATCCGCGCCGACCTGCTGCAGCGTTTGCGCAAGGCCTACGCCAGTTTGCCCATTGGCGATCCGCGTCGTGCGGGTGTGCTGATCGGGCCACTCATCGACGCCGCCGCCGTTGAACGCATGCAGGCGGCGATTGCGAGCGCGTGCGGCGAGGGCGGGGCGGTGTTCGGCGGTGCGCGCCGAACTGCCGACGTACCGGCGGGCGGTCATTATGTCGAGCCGGCCATTATCGAGATGCCTGCGCAGAGCGCGACGGTTCGCGAAGAAACTTTCGCGCCAATTCTGTATGTGCTCAGCTATCAATCATTGAGCGAGGCCATTGCCTTGCAAAACGACGTGTCGCAGGGGCTCTCGTCATGTATCTTCACGCGTGATTTGCGCGAAGCCGAGACCTTTTTATCAGTCGTCGGGTCTGACTGCGGTATCGCCAACGTCAATATCGGGCCTTCCGGGGCCGAGATCGGCGGCGCTTTCGGTGGTGAAAAAGAAACGGGTGGTGGTCGCGAGAGCGGTGCCGATTGCTGGAAAGCCTACATGCGGCGCCAGACGGTGACGGTCAACTATTCCGATAAATTGCCGCTCGCGCAGGGCGTGAGCTTCGACATTTAGCCTCGTGCGCCAAGCGCAAACCTCGGGCGAACAATACCGGCCAAAGAGTTTGAGGAGATTGCCGTCATGAGCTTCGAAAAAATCGCCGTCCTCGGTCTCGGCAAGGTGGGTCATCTCGCCGCGGAGTTGCTGTATGGCGCTGGGTTCAAGGTGACAGCGATCGATGCGCGATCGGTCGTCGAACAACCTTTTGCAACGCGGTGCGTCGACGTGGCTGACCCCGCAGCGCTGCGGCAAGCGCTCGCCAGTCAGCAGGCGGTGCTCTCTTGTCTGCCGTATGCGCTCAACAAAGGCGTCGCCAGTTTGGCGCATGAGTTCGGTCTGCATTATTTTGACCTGACGGAAGATGTGCCCACCACCCAGCACATCCGTGCCTTGGCTGAGACCAGCAAAGGTTTGATGGCGCCGCAATGCGGTCTCGCGCCCGGTTTTATCGGTATCGTTGGCGCACACCTGGCGGTAGATTTCGCGCAAGTGCGCTCGATCCGTTTGCGGGTGGGCGCGCTGCCGCAAAATCCGACAGGTTTGCTGGGCTATGCCTTCAATTGGTCGCCCGAGGGTGTGGTCAATGAATACCTTAACGATTGCGATGTCATCGAGGAGGGCGTACGCAAGATGGTCACCGCCATGGAGTGGATCGAGACGATCTACGTCGATGGCGTGCAGCTTGAGGCCTTCACCACCTCTGGGGGGCTAGGCACCATGTGCGAAACCTTTGCCGGGCGGGTCGATAATCTCGACTACAAGACCATGCGCTATCCGGGGCACGTGCAGTTGATGAATTTCTTTTTTCACGAGCTGCTGATGCGCGAGCGGCGGGAGCTCGCCGGGCAAATACTCGCGAATGCCAAGCCGCCGGTCGACGCCGATGTAGTGTATGTACATGCCTCGGCCGAGGGCTGGGTGGACGGCAGGCTGCAGCGGAAAGAATTCGTTCGCGGCTACTACCCCATCGAGATCAACGGCAAGTCGCGGACCGCCATTGCTTGGACCACGTCGGCCTCGGTGGTGGCGGTCATCGAGATGGTGCGGGGCGGCAGTCTGCCGGCGCAGGGCTTTCTGAAGCAGGAGAACATCCCGCTTGAGGCGTTTCTTGGGACGCGGACCGGTAGCCTCTACCGGGTCGAGCGCTCGCGCCACTGAGCGTTCTCGCCACCGAGCGCTCGCGCGGTCGTGCGCGCCGCCGCGGCAATACTTTGACCCGCGGCGCCCGGCAGATAAAGATAGTCGCCCTGCAGTGCGGCAGCGAGTCGCTGCGCGCTGCCTTGAGTCAAAAAATTCCGTTGGGTGTCGATGACAAGGCTGCGGATGCCCGCTGCGGCAACGCCCTTGGCGATCAACGTCAACTCGGCATCGACCCCTGCACGATCCGCGCGCAAACCGACATTGGCCCGACCATCCGTCAGCAGCACGAGGACGACGTTGGTCATGCCGCGACGCCTCGCCTGTGCGGCGACCTCGAGGGCGCGCAGGAGCGTTGCCGCGAGCGGAGTACCGCCACCCGTCGGCATCTGGTCGACGGCACGCCGCAGCAACTCCACGCTGCCCGTGGGCGGCAGCAGCAGGTCGGCGTCGTGACCTCGAAAAGCAAGCAGCGCTACACGATCGCGGTTGACGTAGGCCTGTTCGAGCAGTGCGTGCACGGCGCCCTTGGCTTGGCGCATGCGGTTGAGTGCCATGCTGCCACTGGCATCGACTGCAAAAAGGAATAAAGTGCCGGCCTTGCTTCGATAGCGCTTGATACGCAAATCGTCACGGCGAATCTCGACTCGCCGAGTGCGTCGCGGACGCAACGTTTGCCAACGAGCAGCGCTGCGCAGCGTGGCGAGCACATCGACTCTGCCTGCACGCGGGCTGCCCGGGTCGCTGGCAATATGTCGGCCGCGGCGACCGCTGGTGCTGCCGCGCGAACCGGTGACGCCGTGACGGGCGCTGGCAAACGGCAGGGTGTCGAGTAAGCCCGGCAACTCGGTCGCAATAGCCTCGAGCACTTCCTCGCTGAGTTCAAGCTGCTGCGGGTCGGGGGTGGTCGGTTCCTGCTCTGCATCATCAGCGCTTTGTTGCGGGTCCGCGCTCGCTTCCTGTGGAGACTCCTGCGGGGGTGGCTGAGCGCTCTGCGGCATACGTGTGGCCCGCGGCGCCAGCACGAACCGCAGCGCCGTCTCCAGATCTTCGCTTTCCACCCGCTCACGCAGCGCCAGTGCGGCGCTGGCCCGTGCGGCGAGCACAGCAAAGAAATCAGCGCGATGACCTTGTACGCCGAGTGCTTCGGCGGCGGTCGCGAGTTCGCCGATTTGTCGCGCGGAGATGACGATTTGCGGGAGGCTGTCGCGCGCTGCGGCCACGAGTTCGCGCAAGATCTCGAGCTCCTCAGGCCACGCAGGATCTACGTTGCCGAGATGACGGGCAATAATTGTCGCGCGAACGTTTGCAGCAGAGAGTTTCGGTAATTGAACGATCAGTCCCAGGCGATCAATGAAATGCAAACGTGGTGCGCCTTCGGCAGGGTCATAGCCTGCAAGGGTCACGAATCGGCAATCGGCGAGACGGCTGATGCCTTCACGCTCGATACGTAGTCGACCTTCATCGAGTACGGCGAGTAGCGGATTGGTAGTGGCCTCGGGCAAAAGATTGAGCGACTCGAGCACCAGTGCGCCACCATGCGCGCGCTCGAGTGCGCCGCGACGCAGCACGCGTGCGCCGCGCACGAGGGTCGCCTCCAGATCAAGACCGCCCACCAAGGCCTCTTCATCGGCAGCGGGGGGTAATTCGATGATCGCTTGCTCGGGGAAGAGCTGTTTATAGCCGTCGATCAGTGCGCTTTTGCCGCTTCCCGCGGGCGCTGCAAAAGCGAGGCCCCGCAGGCGCGGCTCGACAGCGAGCAGCAGCAGCGCGAGGCGCGGCGCATCAAGACCGACCAGCGCCGGCAGCGGTAGCACGGTGCTCAGGCGAGCGCCTCGGCCAGTACGCGCTGCACGCGTTCATCATCGGCGGCGGGTTCGAGCGGATCTTTGCGCAGGCGATGCGCCAAGGCGAGTGGCGCCACCTTGGCGACGTGCTCGCGCCCGGCTTTGGCGGCTTGTTGCCAGGCAGCGAGCGCCACCGCCGCGCGGCAGACCGCAAGTTCGCCGCGATGGCCGTCGATGGCGAGGCGATCGCAGAGCGTTGCGGCGAGGCCGAGACCCTCATCAGTCAGGGTGATCTTTGGTCTCGATGCAATCGCGTACTGTAGTTGCTTGCGTAGCTTTGCCTGCGATCGCGCAAAGGTCCTGATGAAAGCAGTGGCGTCGGCTTCGAAGGCAAGCCGGCGCTGCACGACCTTGATTCGTTGCGTGACATCGCGCAGGGTACGAATCCGCGCATGCAGGCCGAAGCGGTCGAGTAGCTGCGGGCGCAGGTCGCCTTCCTCGGGGTTGCCCGAACCGACGAGCACGAAGCGGGCGGGGTGACGGATGCTGAGGCCTTCGCGTTCGACGACATTGACCCCACTCGCCGCCACATCGAGCAGCAGGTCGACGAGGTGATCTTCGAGCAGATTCACTTCATCGACATACAGAAAGCCGCGATTGGCCGCGGCGAGCAGCCCGGGTGAAAAAGCTTGTACGCCATCAATCAGTGCGCGCTCGATGTCGACCGAGCCAGCCACGCGATCTTCGGTAGCGCCCAAGGGCAAGTCGATCACCGGGACGGCACGTTTGCGCGATTTCTTTCGCAGGCGCGATTCGGGTGCGCTGCAATGCGGGCAGTGCGTTGCGGGTGCAGCGGGGTCGCACTGATAGGGGCAGTCCTCGACCACGAGCATCGGCGGCAGCAGTTCGGCGAGAGCGCGCACCGCCGTGCTTTTTGCCGTACCGCGATGGCCGGTGATGAGCACGCCGCCGATCGCCGGATCGATTACCGCGAGCATGATCGCGAGCTTGAGTTCTTCCTGACCGACGATGGCCGTGAACGGAAACTGATTAACCGCAGCCGACAAATCTGCTCTCCGACCATCGAGCGGCTGCGTCCCGCAGGCCTGACGGCAACGAAATTCTAAGCCTTGCGGTACGGCGTCCCTGCGTCGTACCATCAAGTGTCAACATACCAATACACATTTGAGTGTCAACTCGAAAGATGTGCGGGAGCCGCCATGATCGAGATCACCTTCGTCGTCGGAATCGAGCGCTTCAACGCAGGCATTTGGCATGCGGTGGAGAGGCAGCTTGCCGCCGCGGGCGTCGCGGTTCGTTTGCGCCGTTTCAACGATGCGCATGTCGATCGCAACGATGCGGCCCTGGCGCTGGCCATCGCCAACTCCGACGTGGTGTTCATGAGTCTCATCAATCTGCGTTCGCAAGCGGACTGGCTGGCGACGCACCTCGCGAGCTCCAAGGCCGCAGCCGTATTTGCCTACGAGAGCATGCCCGAGGTGATGGCGCTCACGCGGGTGCTCGAGCATCGCTTCAAGGAGCGCAAGAGCGAAGCGCCGAAGATCATCAAAGTTTTGATGAGACTGATGACGCGCGGGCGTGATGAGGATGCTCTCTACACCTACACCAAGCTGGTAAAGGTCGCTGCGAAAATGCTGCCGCTGATTCCAAAGAAAATGGCGGGATTTCGTGCGTGGCTCGGCGTCAATCTGTATTGGAATCAGCCTGATGCCGCGAATATCACGCAGATGGTCAAGCTCATTCTCCGCGATGTGTGCGGGCAGGCGCTCGAGGTGGCGCCGGTTGCGGTGATCCCGACCATGGGCTGCTTCGATGCGCGTAGCGGCAAGTTGTTTGCGACGCCCGACGAGTATTTGCAATGGGCAAGTCGTAACGGGCACTACCAGAAAGGGCAGCCGCTGATCGCAGTACTCGGCATGCGCAAGCATGTGGTGCAAAGGCTCGGCTATTTGGGTGAGCTGCTACAGGCGCTCGAGGCGCGCGGGTTCGCGACACTGCCAATCTTTGTCTCCGGTATCGAAGCGCACGTGGCAGTACGTGAGTGGCTGGCGGATCTGCCCATCGATGCGTTTGTATCGACCATGGGTTTCTCGGTGGTTGGTGGGCCGGCGTCGTCCACCAAGCCGGGCCACTACCACGAGACGGCCGCTGATCTGCTCGCCAAACTCGATGTGCCCTATTTGGTTGCACAACCGTTGTTGATGCAGGAAGAGTCCGAGTGGCACGAGCGCGGTGTGCACTCGATGCAAGCGGTCGTGATGTACGACTTGCCCGAGATGGATGGCGCGGCGAGTACCGTCGCACTCGGCGCAATCAAAGACGGCGAACTCTTTGCGGTGGCTGACCGCATCGAGCGAGCGGTCGATCAGGTTGCAGGTTGGGTGCGCTTGCGCAGGCAACGCGCCGCCGAGAAGCGCGTGGCGATCGTGCTCTACAACTTTCCGCAGGGCCTCGGTAAAGCGGCGACGGCCGCTCTGCTCGATGTGCCCGCCTCGGTGACGGCGTTGCTTAAGCGGCTGCAGTCCGCAGGCTTTTCGATCGGCCGAGCGCCGCTCGTGACCGCCGATCTTCTGTCGCGTCTCGAAGGCATCGAGCGGGGCGAGGGCGGTCGCTCGGTGACCGTCAGCGATTTTCGTCGCTGGCTGGGCGCGTGCGCCGCAGGGCGCATTGATGATTACTGGGGTACTGCGCCCGGCGATATCGCACCCGCGGGACGCGAGGCGATCCGTCTTGATGTGCTCGAGTTCGGCAACATCGTGATTGGCCTGCAACCGCCGATGGGCGTTCCCGGCGATCCGATGAAACTACTTTTCGATCGCAGCTTTACGCCACATCACCAATATGCGGCGTTCTACTCCTGGCTCAAACACGGCTTCAAGGCCGACGCGGTCATCCATGTCGGCATGCATGGCACAGCCGAGTGGATGCCCGGCCTGCAGGCGGCGTTGACGGGCGATTGCTGGCCCGATCTGTTGCTCGGTACGCTGCCGCAGCTTTATCTCTATCCGCTCAATAATCCTGCCGAGGCGGCGATCGCGCGCCGCCGCGGCTATGCGACGGTCGTCAGTCATGCGATTCCGCCCTATGCCCGCGCCGGACTCTACAAACAGCTTGCTCAGGCGCGCAGCCGACTTGACGATCCTACCGATGCACTCAATGGCGCCTTGCCCGAGCTCGTTCGCCACCACGATGAAAGTGATGTGGCCTATCGCGAGCGGGTCACCCAGCGACTCGATGAGCTCGAAGAACGATTGATCGTCGATGGTCTGCATGTGTTCGGCAGTTCGCCCGAGCGACAGCGCGCACGTGCGCTTGTCGATGCGGCAATGGATATTCCGCGCGGCGGCATGCCCGGACTGCGTCAACGCCTCGAGGCACTTGGTTTGCCGCTCGCGCGAGTGCGCGTACTGCGTGAGGCGCTCATCGAACGCGCAATCTTTGCTCGCGAAGATGCCGCGCGGATCTGGTTCGATATCGTGGGTACCAAAGCACCCGATGAGTTGGCGCAGTATCTCGCCGAGGGCCGCGCGATCGTTAGGGGTCTCGGGCGCTGCAGCGAGGAGCTCGATGCGGTGGTGCACGCTCTGGAGGGCGGATATATCCGGCCTGCTTACGGCGCCGATCCGGTGCGCGCGGGCGCGGCGGCGCTGCCTAGCGGACGCAACATTCACGGCATAGACCCGTGGCGTTTGCCCACCGATATCGCGCTTGAACGCGGACGTCGCATGGCTGAACTTTTACTAGAGCGGCACCGCGCAGAGCATGGCGTGTTACCGCGTACGGTGGCGCAGGCGCTGTGGGCGATGGATACCATCAAGAGCGAAGGCGAGGGCTTGGGTGTGGTGCTGGCGCTCGTGGGCGCCGAACCCGAGCGTGATGGTCAGGGAAAGATTTTCCGCTACGCCTTGCGACCGCTCGCGGAGCTTGGCCGCCCGCGCATTGATGTCCTGCTCGATGTGTCGTCGATCTTCCGCGACACGTTCCAAATGAGTCTCGATTTGCTCGACGAGCTTTTTCGTCGGGCAGCGCTCGCGGACGAGCCAGCCGAGCAAAATTATCTGCGTGCCAATGCCGATGCCTTGATCGTGCAAGGGCGCTCGATCGACGAAGCCACGGCGCGAATCTTTACGCAGGCGCCCGGGTTGTACGGCACGGGTGTCGATGAGGTCATCGAAGAAAGCCAGTGGGATGACAGCAACCAGCTCGCCGATCTTTACCAACGCCGTAACGGTCACACTGCAGGTGGCGGTCGAAACGGCGCGGCTGCACCCGAAGTACTGCGCGGCTTGCTCGGCACGGTCGATCATGTGTTTCAGGCCATCGACTCGGTCGAGTACGGGCTCACCGACATGACGCATTACTACGGGCACAGCGGTGCGATGCAACTCGCTGCACAGCGTGCCCGCGGCGCCGCGGTGTCGCTCTCGTATGCCGAGTCGTTCACGGGCGAGGTCAAATTGAACGGTTCGCAGCAACTGCTGCAGATCGAGGCCCGCAGCAAGTTGCTCAACCCTAGGTGGTACGAGGGCATGCTCGCACACGGGCACAGCGGTGCAGCAGAGATCGGTAACCGTTTCACCCACCTCGTAGGCTGGGGGGCGCTCGGCACCGCCGAAGGTTGGATGTTCGAGAGTGCCGCACAGACCTTCGTGCTCGATGAGTCGATGCGTCGCCGGCTCGAGACTGCCAACCCGCAGGCGGCGCGCAATGTCATCGGCCGCCTGATCGAGGCCAATGGTCGCGGCATGTGGCAAGCGGACGAGGCGACGCTGCAGCGTTTGCAGGGTCTCTATT
>VGUP01000103.1 GCA_016874175.1 Gammaproteobacteria bacterium
GCGAGCTAGACTAGCCGCCCCGACGGCCATTTCAAGGGCTTGTTTTGTCAGCGCGCTTCTGGGCCTGCCAGCTGGGCTAGCGGTCGCCTCGCCGCCGGTCGGCACCCCCGGGGCCGAGCCCTCCGCGGCTGGGGTCCCTGGGGCTGCAGCATCCGCCGCCGCGTCGCGCCCGCTCGATCTGCGGCTCGGCAAGTTGCGCAGTTTCATGGCGCCGCGCGATTGGTTCACGGCACTGCCGGCTGATATCGACGAAGTCATCGTTCGGGGCCGACGCAAGCCCGAAGAACTCCCTGATCGCAAGCAGATCCCGGCGGGGCTCGGTGGCCTTTTCTGGGGCGCCCGCAACCCCGGCGAGGCCTGGCGCCTGTTGGTTCCCGACCCCAACGTGAAGATTCCGCCGCGCGATGTCGATTCGCCGCAGGAGCCCCCCGGCGCCTATCGAACCCGCATCGGCGAGCCCGGCAAGATTTTTTAGGCAACACGCTGTTTTTCAAGCGATACGCAGCGACCTCGCCTTGCGGATCGCCTACCAAAAAAAGCCCCGGCATTTGCCGGGGCTTTTCCTCACTCGAGAGCGAGTTTTGCTGTCTTAGAGCAACGGCACCAGCAGCAGTGCCACGATGTTGATGATCTTGATCAGCGGATTGATGGCCGGGCCCGCGGTGTCTTTGTACGGATCGCCCACCGTGTCGCCGGTGACCGCCGCTTTGTGCGCATCGGAACCTTTACCGCCGAAGTTGCCTTCTTCGATGTACTTCTTGGCGTTGTCCCAAGCGCCGCCGCCCGTGCACATCGAGATGGCAACGAAGAGTCCCGTGACGATGGTGCCGATCAGCAAGCCACCGAGCGCCTTGATGCCCTCGCCCGGGCCCATCAGCGCATTGAGGCCGAAGGCCACGACCACCGGCACCAAGATCGGCAGCAGCGAGGGCACGACCATTTCTTTGATCGCGGCCTTGGTCAGCAAATCGACGGCCTTGGAGTAGTCCGGCTTCGCCGTGCCTTCCATGATGCCCTTGATCTCGCGGAACTGACGACGCACCTCGGTGACCACCGAGCCCGCCGCGCGTCCCACGGCTTCCATCGCCATGGCGGCGAACAGGTAGGGTACGAGGCCCCCGATGAAGAGACCGATGATCACCGCCGGGTCGGACAGCGAGAAGTCGACCAGTTTGCCGGCGTCCTCGAGCTTGTGGGTGTAGTCGGCGAACAGCACGAGCGCTGCGAGACCGGCCGAGCCGATTGCGTAACCCTTGGTCACCGCCTTGGTGGTGTTGCCGACGGCGTCGAGCGGGTCGGTGATGTTGCGGATCTTCTTGTCGAGACCCGACATCTCGGCGATGCCACCTGCGTTGTCGGTGATCGGACCGTAGGCGTCGAGCGCCACGATCATGCCGGTCAGCGACAACATGGCGGTCGCGGCGATCGCGATGCCGTAGAGACCTTCGAGCGTGTACGCACCCCAAATCGCAGCGCAGACCGCGATCACGGGCAGCGCGGTCGATTTCATTGACACGCCGAGACCCGCGATCATGTTGGTGGCGTGGCCGGTTTGCGAGGCCTCGGCCACTTTGCGCACCGGGCTGTACTCGGTCGCGGTGTAGTACTCGGTGATCACGATCATCGCGGCGGTGAGCGCCAGCCCGATCAGCGTGCAGCCGAACATGCCCACGAAGTTGTCGGGCATCAGCGCCTGGGTGATGAGCCAGAAGCCGATGGCCGAGATGACGCCCGAGACAATCACGCCCTTGTAGAGCGCATTCATGATCTTGCCACCGTCGCTGACCTTCACGAAGAAGGTGCCGACGATCGAGGCGACGATGGACGCGGCGCCGAGGGCGAGCGGGTACATCACCGCGGCGCCGTCGCTGCTGGCGAGCATCAGGCCGCCAAGCAACATGGTCGCCACCAGCGTCACAGCGTAGGTTTCGAACAAGTCGGCCGCCATGCCAGCGCAGTCACCAACGTTGTCACCGACGTTGTCGGCGATCACCGCCGGGTTGCGCGGATCGTCTTCGGGAATGCCAGCTTCGACCTTACCGACGAGATCGGCGCCGACGTCCGCACCCTTGGTGAAGATGCCGCCGCCGAGACGCGCGAAGATGGAGATCAGCGAGCCGCCGAAAGCGAGGCCCACCAGTGAGCGCAGTGCATGTTCGTCACCGACCATACCGCGCACCGCGAGGTAATACCCGGCGACGCCCAGCAGGCCAAGACCGACGACCAGCATGCCCGTCACCGCGCCACCTTTGAAGGCGACCTGCAGCGCAGCATTGAGGCCATTGCTCGCGGCTTCTGCAGTGCGTACGTTGGCGCGCACCGAGACGTTCATGCCGATGAAGCCGGCGAGACCCGAAAGGATGGCGCCCACCGCGAAACCGCCTGCGGTGACCCAGTCGAGGGCGAGGCCGAGCACGAGGCAGAGGACCACGCCGACGATGGCGATGGTGGTGTACTGACGACTGAGATAGGCCTCGGCGCCAGCCTGCACGGCGGCAGCGATTTCCTGCATGCGGGCGTTGCCCGCGGGCAGCGCGTTGATCGAAGCGGCCGACACCGCGCCGTAAATGACCGCAACTGCTCCAGCGTTCAAGGCGATCCAGAGCCAGAAATTAACGTCCATCTTGAGTAGTCCCCCTGAAAGAATTCGTAGTCATAACGTAGTCAAAAAGGCGGCGAAATATAGCATAGCGACCGCAGCCCCCCGGCCGGCCGCCGAGGCGGGCCGTCAGACCTTGAACGGCGGCAGTTTCTTGCGAACGGCGACGCCCTTGAGCTTCACGTAGACCGGCAGCCCCTCGCAGTAGGGCGGCGGCTCGCCGCCGCCGATCAGCGGCAGCAGGTAGCGCCGACATTTTTCGGTAATGCCGAAGCCGTCGGTAGTGATGAAATCGCGCGGCACTTTCTTTTCGACGTTCGCCACTCTCGCGAGCGCGACGTGGCCCACCGTCCACCGGTAGGGGTTCGAGGACTTGCGTACTACGATCGGCATCACCGCGTTGTGACCCTTTACCGCAAGCTCGACCGCAGCCTTGCCCATCGCATAGGCCTGATCGACGTCGACTTTCGAGGCGATGTGCCGTGCAGCCCGCTGCAAATAGTCAGCGACCGCCCAGTGATGTTTGTAGCCGTGCGCCTCGCGCACCATGTTGGCGACCACCGGGCCGACACCCCCCAACTGCGTATGACCGAACGCATCTTTGGTGCCTGCGTCGGCCAGAAAGCAGCCATCGGCATAGGCCGTGCCCTCGGAGACCACGATCACGCAGTAGCTAACGCGCTCCACCGTTTCTTTGACGCGGGCGAGAAAGGCCTCGCGATCGAAGGCGATTTCCGGAAACAGGATGACATGCGGCGGCGCATCGCGGCCCTTGCCGGCGAGACCGCCCGCGGCGGCGATCCATCCGGCGTGCCGCCCCATGACTTCCATGACGAATACTTTGGTCGAAGTGCGTGACATCGAGGCCACATCGAGCGAGGCTTCGAGCGTCGAGATCGCGACATATTTGGCCACTGAGCCGAAGCCAGGGCAGGCGTCGGTGAAGGGCAGATCGTTATCGACGGTCTTCGGCACGCCGATACAGGTGATGGGATAGCCGAGCGCCTCGCCCATCTGCGCGACCTTGTGCGCGGTATCCATCGAATCGTTGCCGCCGTTGTAGAAAAAATAGCCGATGTCGTGGGCTTTGAAGATCTCGATCAGGCGCTCATACTCGGCGCGATTTTTGTCGAGACCCTTGAGTTTGAAGCGTGCCGAGCCGAAGGCACCTGCTGGCGTGTGGCGCAGGCCCGCAATGGTCGCGCGACTCTCCTTGGAACAATCGATCAGATCTTCTTCGAGGGCGCCGACGATGCCGTGCCGTCCGGCATAGACCTTGCCGATGACTTTCGGGTAGCGCGCGGCGGTTTCGATGACGCCGGCGGCGGAGGCGTTGATGACGGCGGTGACGCCGCCCGATTGGGCGTAAAAAGCGTTGCGCGGGGCGGGTTTCTTTGCGGTGCTCTTTTTCATGGGCGGCGAGCATACCCCACGGTTTGACCTGCCGGAATCGGCCGGTTACTGTGCTGCGCGTACAGGAGAGGCTCCAGAGAGACTCATGAGAATCGTTTTCCTAGGGGCCCCCGGGTCCGGCAAGGGCACGCAGGCGCAGCGACTTGTCGAACGCCACGGCATCCCTCAGATCTCCACCGGCGACTTGCTGCGCGCGCACGTGCGCGACGGCACCGAGCTCGGACGTCGTGCCAAATCCATCATGGATGCGGGTCAACTGGTCGACGACGTCACCATCCTTGGCATGGTGCGTGAACGACTCGGCGCTGCCGACAGTGCTCGCGGCTTCATCCTCGATGGTTTTCCGCGCACCATTCCGCAAGCCGAGGGGCTCGATGCGCTGCTGCGCGAGCTTGGCAAACCGCTGCGGGCGGTCATCCTGTTCGACGTTGATTCGCAATCGCTGGTCAAACGCATTTCGGGTCGGCGCAGCTGTCAGAACTGCGGTCGCGTGTTCAATGTGTACACCGCGCCGGTGCCGGTGCCGCCGCCTTGCAACGGGCAGTGCGACACACCGCGTCTCATGCAGCGCCCGGACGATGCCGAGGCCACGGTCGCCAAGCGCCTGACGGTGTACGACGCGCAGACGGCACCGCTCATTGATTTTTATCGCGGGCGTGGTTTGCTGAAGACCGTCGATGCCGATGCGTCGCTCGAGGCCGTGACCGAGCGCGTCGAAGTGGCGCTCAAATAAAAAGCGGCTTACGAATAAATCGATAGCCGCGCGTCAACAAATCTTTTGCCGATTTTTTTGTAGATTGCTAGAGCACGGCAACCAAGCGCTGGGCGAGCAAGGCTGCGCGCCAGCCATGCAGGGTCTGCGCGGCGTCGGCGCCGCGGGCGATTTCTTCGAGCAGCTTGCGGGTTGCCAGTACTTCGGCGGCGAGGCCGAGGTCTTGCGCAGCCGCCTGTACCACCTGACTCAGTCTTTTGGTGCGGGCCACCAGCACCGGATCGGGTCGCTCGCGACGGGGCAGTGGCGGCGGTGGATCATCAATGGCCGACGCCTCGACGAGTGCGAGCAATTCGTCGCCCGAATGTTTGACCACGCCCTCGGGCATCTCCGGGATACGGGCAAGCGCTGCGCGATCGCGCGGCACGCTTTGTACGATCTCGCGCAGCACGGTGTCATCGAGAACCCAGCCGCGCGGTCGATTGCGTGACACTGCGCGCCGTTCGCGCCAGGCGGCCAGACTCGCCAGCAGACGGAGCCGACCGGCATCCCAATCGCGTACGCCTTTGAATCGCTGCCAGGCTTTGTCGGGATCGACCACGATCAGCGCCGGATCGACCAGATCGTGCAGGTCTTCCGCGAGCCAGGCGCTGCGTCCGAGGCGTTCGAGTTCGGCCGTGAGTACATCGCGCAGCGGCAGCAAATAACGAACATCGTCGAGTGCGTACTCGACTTGTGCGGCAGAGAGCGGTCGGCGCGACCAATCGGTGCGAGTTTCGCCTTTGGGAAGTTCGTGCCCGAGCAGGCGGCGCACGAGTTCGGCGTAACCCACTTGTGCCGGAAAACCCGCGAGCGCGGCGGCGATCTGGGTATCGAACAAGGGTGCGATGGCGCCGACTCCCGGTGCCAACACTTCGAGGTCCTGCCGCGCGGCATGCAGAACCTTGACGGTGCCCGCGGCGGTGAACGGCTGGCGCAGCGGGCCGAGATCCTCGAGGGCGAGTGGGTCGACGCAAAAAGCGCTACGTGACGAGGCGATCTGCAGCAGGCAGAGTTCTGCGCGATAGGTGCGCTCGCGGAGGAATTCGGTATCGAGACCCAGCGCGTCGCCCTCCAGCTGACCGATGAGGTCCTCGAGGGCCGTGCGGGTCGCGACCAGCACGGTGGACGACGACATCGCGTGACTATGCAAGAATTCCACGATCAGGGGAACGTCCGCATGACCAGCACGCTAAAAACTTTTTGCGACATTCTGCGTCTGCGGGCGGGTCCCGAAGATTTGCCGACCTCGCCGCGTCTGCTTTGGAGCTGCTTTGCGCTGTTGTTGTTGCTGCAGGGCGGGCTTGGCAGCTGGCTGATGAGCGAGGAGCGCACCGTCTTCGGACAGGCGCTGCTCTCGGCCTTGATTTCGCTCGGCTGGCTGGCATTGCTGCTGCGCCTGTTCGGCAAGCCCGAGCGTTTCACGCAGACCGCCACCGCCATGCTCGGCGTGGCTTGCGTGTTTGCACCCATCAGCCTGCCGGTGATCGCCACCATCACTCCCGAGCCAGGTCAACCGATGACCCCTTCACCGCTCGCTTTGTTCGCCTTCGTGATCAGCCTCTATCTCACCTACGTCAATGGCCGCATCTTGCGGGCCGCTTTGGAGCGTCCGCTCTTCCAGTGCATCGTGCTTTTTTTGCTGGGTGAATTTTTGGTATTTTCTTTGACGCTCGCACTCGGTATCGGCACTCCGCCGCCGCCACCGACGGCCTGATCGCGCTCGGCCGCTCGCCATGCACGTCCATATTCTTGGGATCTGCGGCACCTTCATGGGTGGTATCGCGGCGATCGCCAAGGCGGCGGGTCACCGGGTGACAGGATCAGACCGTAACGTTTATCCGCCGATGAGCACGCAGCTCGCCGCGCTCGGCATCGACGTGGTCGAGGGTTTCGACGCCGCGCAACTCGAGCCTGCACCTGATGTGGTGGTGGTCGGCAACGTCATGACTCGCGGTGCGCCGGCAATCGAGGCGCTGCTCGAGCGGCAGATTCCCTTCGAGTCGGGTCCCGAATGGCTGGCGCGCGAAGTGTTGCGTGACCGTTGGGTGCTCGCGGTCGCCGGCACCCACGGTAAAACGTCGACCACCAGCATGCTGGCCTGGATTTTGGAGTTCGCCGGACTTTCACCCGGCTTTCTGATCGGCGGTGTGCCCCACGATTTCGGGATCAGCGCGCGTCTAGGCGAGCGACCGTTCTTCGTGATCGAGGCTGACGAATACGACACCGCTTTCTTTGATAAGCGTGCCAAGTTCGTGCATTACCGGCCGCGAACGGTGATCCTCAACAATCTCGAGTTTGATCACGCAGATATCTACGCCGACGTCGCCGCGATCGAAAAACAATTCCATCACCTCGTGCGTACCGTGCCGGCGTCGGGACTCATCGTACATCACGCGACCGATCCGCACCTGGCGACGGCCTTGCAGATGGGCTGTTGGACGCCGCGGGAAGCTTTCGGCCGTGACGGTGCGCCGCAGGCGCGCTGGAGCGCGCGGCTTGCTACCCCGGTCGATGGTTCGCAATTCGAAGTGCTGTTCGCCGATGCGGTGGTCGCTAGCGTGCGCTGGACGCAGATCGGTGGCCATAACGTCGACAACGCACTCGCAGCCATTGCTGCAGCGCGGCATGCCGGCGTACCGCCCGAGGTCGCCTGCGCCGCGCTCAGTGAATTCCGTGGCATCAAGCGGCGGATGGAATTGCGCGGGCACGCGGCCGGCGTTCGCGTCTATGACGACTTTGCGCATCATCCGACGGCGGTCGCAACCACGCTCGAGGGCTTGCGTCGACGGGTCGGCGGTGAGCGGATCGTCGCCGTGCTCGAGCCGCGCTCGGCGACCATGAAGCGCGGCGTGCACAAGTACACGCTCGCCGGTTCACTCGCGCTGGCCGATGAAGTCTGGTTTTACGTACCGCCTGATCTCGGTTGGGATGCCGGTGCGGTCGTGCGTTCCCTCGGTAGCCGCGGCCATCTGGCGAGCGATGTCGACGCGCTGGCGCATGAACTCGCGCAGCGCTTGCGCCCCGGCGATCACGCGCTGATCATGTCGAACGGTGGTTTCGGCGGTCTGCATGGCAAGTTGCTCGCTGCGCTCGAAGCTCGCGCCGTAAACCCGCTCTGTTAAGAGGAGCACGTCAATGGCTCGCAAGGATGAACGTATCGTCACGGTGGGTATGACCGGCGCCTCCGGGGCCCAGTACGGCTTGCGTCTCGTCGAGTGCCTGATCAAGGCCGACTACGGCGTCTACCTCATGTTCACCAAGGCCGCGCAGATCGTGGTCGGCTCAGAGACCGACTGCAAATTGCCGGGTCGTACCGCCGAGCAGACGCGATATCTCAGTCAGCTATACGGTGCGCGCGATGGCCAGTTGCGCGTATTCGGCGACGAAGAGTGGACGTCGCCCGTGGCCAGTGGCTCCGGTGCGCCGCTGCGTATGGTGGTCTGCCCGGCAAGTATGGCCACCGTGTCGGCGATCGCGACCGGCGCCAGTGAAAATCTGCTCGAGCGTGCGGCCGATGTCGTCATCAAAGAGCGCGGCAATCTGGTGATCGTGCCGCGCGAGACGCCGTTCTCGGCCATC
>VGUP01000104.1 GCA_016874175.1 Gammaproteobacteria bacterium
CGTCCATGCGTGGAAAGCACCCATGAGCCCGGATGTCGATCGAGAAAATGGAAGGTCTGGCGACGATGCTGCTCATCGAGCCCGGCGAGCAACTCATCGAGCAGCAGCCAGGAGGGCTGCGTGGCGAGCAGCCGCGCGAGCAACACGAGTCGTCGCTCGCCAAAAGAAAGCTCCAGAAATCGCCGCTCAGCCAGCCGCGCGAGACCGACCGCAGCGAGTCCGGCCAGCGCCTTGGCGGTTTGTCGCGGTCGCAGCGGACCCTGCGGAATATCGCTGCGCGTCAGACCCGTGACCACGATCTGCAACGCCGAAAAATTCCAGTCATGCCGCTCGTGACGATCTTGGCGCTCGGGACCGAGATAAGTGATGCGATCGACAGCATCGACGAGCTCGACGCGGCGCCGCCGCCAAAGATATCGCCGTGCAGCAAGAATCTCGGGATCCGGCCAGACGGCACCCGCCATGATATTGAGTAGTTGCGTCTTGCCGGCGCCGTTTGCACCGATCAGCACCCAGCGCTCGCCGGGCCGCAGTGTTCACTGGATTTCTTCGAGAATTTTTCGACCGTCGCGATGCAGCGACAACCCGGCGAGCTCGATCTCAAGGCCGCTCTCAGATCGCGAGGGCAACGCGATTACCCTCCTGCGTCGCCACCAGCAGCGAACGCGGGGCATGACAATCGCCGATCGTATGCACCTCAAGCCCCGCGGCCCGCAAGGGCGCCGCGAGTTCGTCGTTCGGCACACGCGGCATCGCGTGCGCGAGCAACACGACGTTCTCCAGCACCGCGAGTTCGCGCTCGACGAGCACGCTGCCAAGCGCCAATCGACCCTCGCTAATCCGCTCATCGAACAGAGGTTGCGCGAATCCGTACACACGCACGCCGAGCTCGGCGAGTCGTCGCTGGATACCCTGGCGGTTGACCAAGGGCTCTTCTTCGGCGACGCCCTCGCGCGGAGTCACGATCGCCACTTCGCTGAAGCGTTCGGCCAGCCTCTGCACGGTCGCATAGGTGAACGCGCTGTGATCGTGATCGTAGACGACCGCCAGTCCTTGGGTAAGTGGCAGCGTCGCTGCCGCAGCCGATCGGCTGACCAAAGAATTCGCCAAGGTACGTACATCGGGGAAAAGCTCGGCGTCGCGATCGTCAGCGGGCAACCACTCCGGCCACGCCGGGGTCGCGCCCGTGGCCAGCACCACCACATCGGGCGCGAGCGCAAGCACCGCGGCGAGATTCGCGCGTTGGCCGAGCGCAAAGCGCACGCCGTACTCGCGAGCACGCAGATATTGGTAATCGAAGACGCTGCTCAGGTTTTCGCCGCCCGGTAACAGGGTGTGCAAGCGCGTCTTGCCGCCGACTTCGACCGAGGCGCCGAACACCGTCACGTCATGGCCCCGCGCCGCCGCGACCCATGCCGCCTCGAGCCCCGCAGGTCCCGCGCCGACCACCACCACGCGACGCGCTTTGTTCGCCGGCGCGGGCCGCCAATCCGCTTCATCGCTCTCGCCGACGCGCGGATTATTGTCGCAGGCGAGCGTGCCCTGAGAAATGATTGCGCCCCAGCAGGTGTTGCAGGACACGCAGTAGCGAATCTGCGCCTCGCGCCCTTCCGCGGCCTTGCGCGCCCAGGCGGCATCCGTCACCAGCGGACGACCGAGCATGACGAGGTCAGCGAGCCCATCGCGTACGATGCGCTCGCCCTCGTTCGGATCGGTGATGAGCCCAAGCGCACCGATCGCCACGCCGGGCGCCAGTCGCCCAAGTTCAGCGATGCGCGCCACCCAGGGCGAACGCGCACCGTGCAGATCGGGCAAGTGCCAACCGAGGTGCCGGGAATGCGAACCCCAACACCAGGTGAGGTAATCGACAACACCCGTGGCGTGCACGAGCCGCGTGATGCCCTCGGCCTCTTCGGCACCAATACCGCCCACAAGCCCATCTTCAGCAGGCAGTTTCACGCCGATCAAAAATTCATCGCCGCAACGCGCACGCAACTCGAGACAAAGATCCGTCAACAGTCTTGCTCGCGCTTCGAGCGCCCCGCCGTAGCGATCGCTGCGCCGGTTGGAGCGCGCAGCCAAAAATTGATGGAACAGATGTCCATGCCCCGCCGAGATCTCGACACCCGCGAAACCCGTATCGCGTAGCACAAACGCACCCGCCGCAAAGTCCCGTACCAGCGCCGCGACCTCGTCGGTATCGAGCGCATGCGGCACCGTCCAACTGAGATCATCCGGCAGCGCAGAAGGACCGATCGCATCGTGATTGCGGCCCGCCTGGTGCCGACCGCGGCCAGGATCTTGAATCTGCCCAAGCAGCAAAGCCCCGGCAGCTCGCACCGCACTGGCCCAGCGCGCCAGACCCGGCGCATTGGCGGCCTCGAGCACGCGGACTTTTTGCGGGTTGCGTTGCCGCGGCAAAAGATTGAGCGGCTCGGACACCAGCATCGCCGAGCCGCCACGAGCACGGTTGACGTGATAGTCGATGAGCTTGTCGGTCACCCGACCCTCGCTCACGTAGCGCGTGCTCATGGAGGCATGCACCACGCGATTGCGCAGCAACTGACGACGCAGAGTCAGCGGCGAAAACAGCTGCGCATAGGCGCCGCTCATCCAGCGCCGAACACGTACGAGACGCCGCCGCCCGATCTCACATGCTCAGCAAACACGCGCTCGGCAGAAAAACCGGCGGCGATCAATTGCGCGCGCATGTCGTACTCGGCGAACGCGGACCAGAACGGTTCGCCGTTCCACAGATCTTGCCAAGCATTCATCACCTGATCGTCGAGACCCAGCCGACTCGGCTGTGTCGCCACATCGGCATGCAGGGTGAGCCCGTCCGGCGCCAGCAGCCGACGACATTCGCGCAGAATGCGCGGCAAGTGCTCGTGACTAGTCTCGTGAAAAAGAATGTTCGAGATCACGAGATCAAAACTTGCTGCAGCGAATTTCGTGTCAGCCGCATCGCACTGATGAAAGTGGATGGCGACGCCACGATCCTCGGCGAGCAGATGCGCGTAGCGCAGCAAACCCGGCGCTACATCGATGGCGTGGTACTCAGCTTCGGGGAATGTCAGCGCGATCGGCTGAGCGTGCAAGCCGATACCGCAGCCAAGATCGAGAATTCGCCGCGGCTTGAACCTCGGGCGTCGTTTAACGATTTCATCGATCAGCAACTGCCCACGACCATCGGTTGCGGCGTGTGTGCGGCCTTTACCGACGCTGTAGATCATGGTGGCGCCGTGATAGCGCAGTCCGGGCGCGATATCTTCGCTGGCGCTTTGTCCCGCATAGCCTTGAGGTTGCCGATGAATTTCGGTGTTGCCGATGGGACGCGGCACCGATTGACTCGGCTCGAGTTCTAGCGAGCCCCGCGTGGGGCCACGCCGCACGGCCGCGTAACGACGATTGGCCACTGGCTCCAGTCTGCGCGCCGTGTCTTCGACCGCCTGCCACATCATGGTTTGCGAATGATGCGTAAACACCGCCCATTGCCGATAGAGCAGCGTACGCGCGAGCGGCGCTGCGACCTCGCGCCAGTGTTGCGGCGCTGTGCCGCGGCCACGACTGACTGCGGGCAGCACCTCGCTGTTCCAGATCTCGCGCACGCGCTGCTGCACCTGGCCATTGGCAATGCGCTTCAAAGAAATCACGAAATCCTGACGAGTCTTCTCGACGAAGTTCGGCGAATAGGGGAATGGAGTTGCGGACATCGATCTCTCCTCGCGCGGCCGGATCACCCTCAGGGATTCACACCGAGCAACCAACTCAGATATACACCTCGCGGATTATCCTTAAAACCGCGTACGCGCTCGGCCACCAGCCTGCGGCCCACACCAAAATAAATCGGCGCCACCGGCTGATCGGCGAGCACCAGGGCTTCTGCCTCGCGCAAAATCGCGGCACGGCGCGTCAGATCGACTTCGCGCGCGGCTTGCTCGAGCTTGGCGTCGAACGCCGGGTTGCGGTAACCCGAAGTGTTGATGCCCACCGAGGTACCAACCGACAGCAGCCTTTCGAGATACGCATAAGGGTCGGTCGCCGAGGCCACCCAAACGAAGCGGGCCGCATCGAAGTCCCCCACCCCGACTTCCGACACCAGCGCCTTGGTCTCTTTTTGCTGCATTTCGACTTTTACGCCGCCCTGCGACCACATCGCCGCGATCGCCACCGCCACTTTGCGGTTGAGTTCGGTGCTCGGAAAACCGAGTCGCATCTGCAGCGGCTTGGCAGGATCATAACCCGCTGCGCTCAATAATTTCGCAGCTTCCGTACGTCGCTGCGCGGCCGACCACGCGGCGAAGTCAGGCCTTGCCACTGCGCCGTAATTGGGTACGCCAGGTGCAACGAACGACCATGCGCCAGCCCCCTCGACGCCGATCACATTACTCGCAATCACCTCGCGATCGATCAGCATCGACAAGGCTCGCCGGACGCGCACATCGCTGGTCGGCCCCTTGCGCGTATTGAACACCAGTACTTCGTTCACATAACCGCGCATGACATGCACCACCTTAGGATTGCGCTTGCGCAATTCTTCGGCGCGCTCGGGTGACACGGTCATGACGAAGTCGAGTTCACCGGCCTCGAAGCGTCGTACCTGCGTGATCGGATTGCCGAGCGGATAGTGATATACGCCATCGAGTTGCACGCGCGCCGCGCCCCAAAAATTGGGATTACGCTGCAGACGCACGTAACCGTTCGGCCGCCACTCGGCGAGCACGAAGGCGCCGTTGCTGACAAAGTTTTCCGGCCGGATCCACGCCGAACCGAATTTTTCGATGACATGACGCGGCGCCGGCATGGCCGCCGACATGATGATGTCAGTGAAATAGGGCGTCGGATTTTCAAGTTCGATCTTGAGCGTGCGCGCATCGATGGCCGAGACCCCAAGCGCCGTCACCGGCATCTGCCCCGAGGCCACCGCGCGCGCATTGCGAATGGGAAAGAGTCGCGAGGCGAGCGGATAAGCAGTTTTCGGATCGAGCATGCGCTGGAACGACCACACCCAGTCCGCCGCCGGCAGCGGTCGCCCGTCCGACCAGCGCAGGTTGGGTCGCAACTTGAAAACATAGGTCTTGCCGTCGGCGCTCACGGTCCAGGATTCCGCAGAACCCGGCGTCGGTTTGCCCGCCATATCCGGCGTGGTCAGACTCATGAAGAGATCGAAGACGATCAGCTGCTCGCCCGGGACGGCAACGCGGTGCGGATCAACCGTAGACGGGTCGTCGGTACCGACGCGATGGAATATGCGCTCCGCGGCCGATCCGAACGGCGGCAAGGCCGTGAGCCAAGCCAGAAAAAACAGTATTAGAACAATGCGCCGCCGGCGCCGGCTGTACTGCATCGCTCCACTCCCCGCTCGGCTTTACCCCGTCGAAATGGCGCGCCCGGAGAGATTCGAACTCCCGACCCTCAGGTTCGAAGCCTGATGCTCTATCCAACTGAGCTACGGGCGCGTAGCCGGCAGTCTAGCACCCGGCACCTGCCGCCCTTAAGATAGGCCGACGGCGATCTCGCCGACCGATTCATGAGCTTGTCCGGAGAACCGACATGAAGACGCTGCTTTCCCTCGCCGTGATTGCCGCCCTCGGGGCTGGCCCTGCCTTCGCTGCCTGCACTTATCCCAAGGCCCCGGACAGCATTCCGGATGGCAGCACCTCGACGCTCGAGCAGATGCTGGCGGGTCAGCGTGCTGTGAAGGCCTTCGATGCCTCGATCACCGAATACCAAGCCTGCCTCGAGACCGAGCACAACGCCGCACTCGCCGCGAACCCGCAACTCACCGACGAGCAAAAGGCCGAGCGCGTCAAGATTCTTGCGCAGAAGCAGAACGCAGCCGTCGATGAGGCGCAGGGCCTCGCCGATCGCTTGAACGCGCAGATCCGCGTGTACAAGGAAAAGAACGCCAAGAAGTGAGGGCGCCCGCCACCGTGCGGGTTGCCGATCAGACGTGCCGGGATACACTCCCGGAATGATCTCCCCCGCCGAAGCTGACGCCCTCATCGGCGAGCAGCTCACTTGCCTGCCCATAGAATCGCTGCCGCTAGTGCAATGCACGGGCGCGGTGCTGCGCGAGAACGTCTACGCGGAGCGTGATCAGCCGCCGTTCGATCGTGTGGCGATGGATGGCATCGCGGTCGCAAGTTCGGCGGTGGCCAAGGGTCGGCGCCGCCTGCAGATTCAGGCCCTGCAGGCGGCGGGCGATGTACCGCTCACTTTGGCGAGTGCTGATCAAGCCATCGAAATCATGACGGGCGCCGTGTTGCCCGCCGGCTGTGATGCGATCGTGCCGGTCGAACAGCTCGATCTGCAGGATGGCCACGCGTTCCTCAAAGATCAGGTCAAAGTAATGGCCGGGCAGAACGTGCATCGGCGTGGCTCGGACACCGCCCAGGGCACGCTGCTGCTCTCGTCAGGGATCCATCTTGGGCCACCGGAGATCGCAGTCGCCGCGGGCGCCGGCATGCCGCGCATCCGGGTCAGCGCCCAGCCGACGATCATCGTCGTGTCGACCGGCAATGAGCTCGTCGAGCCGGGCGATCCGATCGAAGCGCACCAAGTGCGCCGCTCGAATGCGTACGGCATCGTCACCGCGCTGCGCCAACGCGGCTTTCAAAGAATTGCGGACGACCACCTGCCCGATGATCTCGACGCCCTGCGACGCCGCTTGCGCGTGCATCTCGACACGCACGACGTACTGATCCTCTCGGGCGGTGTCTCGATGGGCAAACTCGATCTCGTGCCGCGCGCGCTCGCCGAACTCGGGGTGCGCGAAGTGTTTCACAAGATTTCGCAGCGCCCCGGCAAACCCATGTGGTTCGGCATCGGCCCGACCGGCACGGCCGTTTTTGCCCTGCCCGGCAATCCGGTCTCAACCCTCGTGTGCCTCGCGAGATATGTCGTGCCCGGTCTTTATGCGGCGATGGGCGAGACCGGGCGCGCACCCGAAAAAATCGCCATCGCAGCACCCGTCGAGGTGAAGGTCGCGCTCACGAGTTTCATGCCGGTCCGCTTGCAGAATGACGAGTGGGGCCGTAACTGGGCCCATCCCTGCCCGACCAACGGCTCGGGCGATTTCGCCGCACTCACGGGCACCGATGGTTTCGTCGAGTTACCGCCCGGCCCCAATACCTTTGCAAAGGGTTTCGTCACCCGGCTTTATCGCTGGTAAGTCGATTAAAGAAATCATGCGCGAACTGCAATCTCCTCGCGATCGTCTTGGCCGTCCGCTGCGCGACCTGCGCATCTCGGTGATGGATCGCTGCAATTTTCGCTGCCCGTACTGCATGCCGCAGCACACCTTCCACGAGGGCTATCGGTTTCTGAAGTCGACCGAGCGCCTCTCCTTCGACGAGATCATCCGCCTCGCGCGCCTCGCCGCCACCCTCGGCGTACGCAAGCTGCGCATTACGGGTGGCGAGCCGCTGTTGCGGCCTAATCTCACCGATCTCGTGGGCGACCTCTCGACCCTGCGGGGAATCGAAGATGTCGCGCTCACCACCAATGGCATGTTGCTCGCCAAGTACGCCACCGAACTGAAGGCGGCGGGACTCACGCGCATTACCGTGAGTCTCGACAGTCTCGACCCCGAAGTCTTTGCAAAAATGAGCGGCGGTTTCGGTGGTGTGGACGAAGTGCTCACCGGCATCGAGGCGGCACGGCTCGCCGGGCTCGCGCCCATCAAAGTCAATGCCGTGATCCAGCGCGGCGTCAACGATCACACCGCGCTCCAACTCGTCGAGCGTTTTCGCGGTATAGGCGTGATCGTGCGCTTCATCGAATATATGGATGTCGGTAATCGCAATGAGTGGAAGGCCGAGCGGGTCGTGCCGTCGCGCGAACTGGCAGCCGCGATCGCGGCGCGCTGGCCGATGACGCCGCGTGAACGCAACTATCATGGCGAAGTCGCCGAACGCTACGCGTTCGATGATGGCGAGGGCGAGATCGGTTTCATCTCTTCGGTGTCGCAACCTTTCTGCAGCGACTGCTCTCGGGCACGCCTGTCTTCCGACGGCACGCTGTACACCTGCCTGTTCGCTACGCTCGGTACTGACCTGCGCGCGCCGCTGCGCGCCGGCGCCAGCGATGAAGAATTGCTCGATCTGCTGCGCGGCATTTGGCGGCGCCGTGATGATCGCTACAGCGAACGCCGCGGCGCGCTCGCCGAGGCGGGTCGCAAGGTCGAAATGTTCCACATCGGCGGGTGAGGCGGACGGTGAAGCAGCGCAAATCGACGGCCGGGCTCACCCACCTCGACGCCACGCAGCGACCGGCCATGGTCGAT
>VGUP01000105.1 GCA_016874175.1 Gammaproteobacteria bacterium
GATGCGCCGCTGGCATTGGCGGCGTCAGCCGACCTTCGTTCTTGACGGCGGCCGCGGTGTCTTGCGTCTGGTGGCGGATCCGCAAGGGCTGCTCGCTGCGACCGCACTGCCCGCGACGCTGCGGGTGGGGATGCGCGCGGGCGGCGAGCGCTTGGTCATCGAGAGCGGCGGGCCGCGGCGGGCCCTCAAGGAACTGCTGCGGGTCGCCGAACTGCCGCCCTGGGAGCGCGCAGGTCTGCCGCTGGTCTATGCCGACGAGCTCGTCGCGGCGGGCGATCTGTTCTTGGCCGCCAAGTACCGTGCGATGCCCGGCGTGACCCCCGCCGGGGAGCGCATGCGACTGGTGTGGGAGGGCCGTTTTTGCTAATCTAAGCTCCCGTCGTGCCGGGCCTATTCCGGCGCTCTAATTTGCGGCGGTCCACCATGCCTCGTTTCGTCTTTGTCACGGGCGGTGTCGTTTCCTCGTTGGGGAAGGGTATCGCCTCCGCCTCGTTGGCGGCCATACTCGAGGCTCGCGGTCTGAAGATGGCGATGGTCAAACTCGATCCGTACATCAACGTCGACCCCGGCACGATGAGCCCGTTCCAGCACGGCGAGGTGTTCGTCACCGACGATGGCACCGAGACCGATCTCGATCTTGGCCACTACGAGCGCTTCGTGCGCACGGTCACGGGTCGCAGCAGCAACTTCACCGCGGGCCGCATTTATGAACGGGTGATCGCCAAGGAACGTCGTGGTGATTATCTGGGGGCGACGGTGCAGGTGATTCCGCATATCACCGATGAGATCAAGGCCAGCATCATGCAGGGCGCGGGCGACTCCGATGTCTGCATGGTGGAGATCGGCGGCACGGTCGGAGACATCGAATCGCTGCCTTTCCTCGAAGCGATCCGGCAGATCGGGGTCGAGCTCGGACGCAATCAGGCGATCTTCATGCATCTGACGCTGGTGCCCGTGGTGGGCGGCGGCAACGAGATCAAGACCAAACCCACGCAGCATTCGGTCAAAGAATTACGCGGCATCGGCATTCAGCCGGATATCCTGCTCTGCCGTGCAAGCGATCCGCTGCCGGCGGAGCATCGGCGCAAGATTGCGCTGTTCACCAATGTCGAGCAGCGCGCCGTCATCTCGGCGGTCGAAGCGCGCGACATCTATGAAATCCCGATGCTGCTGCATGAGCAGGGTTTGGACGACATCGTGGTCGAGAAGCTCAGACTCGAATCCAAGGCCAAACCGGCTGATTTGTCCGAGTGGAATCGGGTGGTCGAAACCAAGGCCCATCCCGAGGCCGAGGTCGACCTCGCCATGGTCGGCAAGTATGTACAGAACCGCGATTCCTACCTCTCGCTCAACGAGGCGCTCACGCATGCCGGCGTACAGAATCGTACGCGGGTGAATATCCATTTCATCGAGTCGACCGACATCGAGGAGCGGGGCACGGCCATGATCGAGAAGATGGATGCGATTCTGGTCCCGGGTGGTTTTGGCGAGCGTGGTGTCGAGGGTAAGATCGCGGCGGTGCGTTACGCGCGCGAGCACAAACTGCCCTACCTCGGCATCTGTCTCGGTATGCAGCTTGCGGTGATCGAGTTCGGCCGACACGTGCTCGGACTCAAGGGCGCGACCAGCACCGAGTTCAACCGCGCCACGCCGCTCCCGGTGATCGCCTTGATCACCGAATGGCAGGATGCGGCGCGCGGTACGCAAGCGCGCGATGAATCTTCCAATGTCGGCGGCACCATGCGCCTCGGTGGCCAGGACGTGCTGCTCGCGGAAGGCTCGAAGGCGCGCGGGCTATATCGCAAGGCTGTGATTCGCGAGCGCCATCGACATCGTTACGAGTTCAACAACAATTACCTCGAGCGTTATCGTGCGGCGGGACTCTGCTTCTCCGGGATGTCGCGCGATGATTTGGTGGAAATCGTCGAGCTTGCTGATCATCCGTGGTTCGTGGCCACGCAGTTCCATCCGGAATTCACCTCCAACCCGCGTGACGGACATCCGCTCTTCAGCGGCTTCATTGCCGCCGCACGCGCGCATCATCATGGAGTCAAGCGATGAAACTCGCGGGCGTCGAAGTCGGTGCCAGCGCACCATTTTTTTTGATCGCCGGGCCCTGTGTCATCGAGAGCGAAGCGCTCTGCGAGGACGTCGCGGGCCGCATGCGCGAGCTCTGCTCGCAGCTCGGTGTGCACTACATCTTCAAAGCCTCGTTCGACAAGGCGAACCGTTCGTCGCGATCGAGCTTTCGCGGTCCGGGCATGGACGCTGGGCTGAAGGTGCTCGAGGGCATCCGCCACAAGTTCGGGCTGCCGGTGCTCACCGACGTGCACGAAGACACGCCGCTCGGCGAAGTGGCCGCGGTGGTCGATGTGTTGCAGACGCCGGCATTTCTTTGTCGACAGACCAACTTCATCGTCGCAGCGGCCTCGCAGGGCAAGCCGGTCAATATCAAAAAAGGCCAGTTCCTCTCGCCTTGGGAGATGCAGAACGTGGTCGACAAAGCGCGCTCCACGGGTAATCCCGACATCATGGTCTGCGAGCGCGGTTTCAGTTTTGGCTACAACAACCTCGTCTCCGACATGCGTTCGCTGGCCGTGATGCGCGCGACCGGCTGCCCAGTCGTGTTCGATGCCACGCACTCGGTGCAGTTGCCGGGCGGGAAGGGCAGTGCGTCGGGCGGGCAGCGGGAATTCGTGCCGGTGCTGGCGCGTGCGGCGGTTGCTGCGGGTATCGCGGGTCTCTTCATGGAAACCCACCCCGATCCCGCCAAGGCGTTGTCTGATGGCCCGAACGCTTGGCCGCTCGCGCGCATGGAATCTTTGTTCACGACGCTCGTCGAGCTCGACCGCGTCGTCAAATCCAAAGCTTTCGAGGAAGACCGTTCATGAGCCGTATTGCCGATATCCGTGCGCGCGAAGTCATCGATTCGCGCGGCAATCCCACTGTCGAAGCCGACGTGATTCTGGCGAGCGGAGCGGTCGGGCGTGCGGCCGTGCCCTCGGGTGCATCGACCGGAACTCGTGAAGCGGTCGAACTGCGCGACGGTGACCAGAAGCGCTACCTCGGCAAGGGCGTGCTCAAAGCGGTGGCCAACGTCAACGGCCCCATCCGTCGCGCACTGCTCAAGCGTGATGCGCGCGAACAGCAAGAGATCGATGCACGGATGATCGCGCTCGATGGCACCGAGAACAAAAGTCGGCTCGGTGCGAATGCGCTACTCGCGGTGTCGCTCGCGACGGCGCACGCGGCGGCGGACGATGCCGACATGGCGCTCTGGCGCTATCTCGCCGGCGGCCGCAAGCCCGTGATGCCGGTACCGATGATGAACGTCATCAACGGTGGCGCGCATGCCGATAACAGCCTCGATGTGCAGGAGTTCATGATCTTGCCGGTCGGCGCGCGCAGCTTCAGTCACGCGCTGCAGATGGGCGCCGAGGTTTTTCATACGCTGAAGGCGATCCTCAAGGGCAAGAAGCTGACCACGGCGGTGGGCGATGAAGGTGGTTTTGCGCCCGATCTTCCCTCGAACGAAGCTGCGCTCAAGCTGTTGCTGCAGGCGATCGAGAAGGCGGGCTATCGACCGGGACGCGATATCTACCTCGGACTCGACGTGGCGAGCTCCGAATTTTTGCAGCACGGCAAGTACGATTTGCACGGCGAAGGTCGCAGCTTCAGCGCCGCGCAGTTCGCGGCCTACCTCGCCCAGTTGGTCGACAAGTACCCGATCATCACCATCGAAGATGGCATGGCCGAGGGCGACTGGCAGGGCTGGGCGGGTCTCACCAAAATATTGGGCAAGCGTTGTCAGCTGGTAGGCGATGATCTCTTTGTCACCAACACGCGGATCCTCGCCGAGGGCATCCGCCAGGGCATCGCCAATTCGATCCTCATCAAGGTCAATCAGATTGGCACGTTGACCGAGACGCTCGAAGCGATCGCGATGGCGACGGGTGCCGGCTACTCCGCGGTGATTTCGGCCCGCTCGGGCGAGACCGAAGACACGACGATTGCCGATATCGCGGTGGCCACTGCGGCAACGCAGATCAAGACGGGTTCGATGTCGCGCTCCGATCGCATCGCCAAGTACAACCAGTTGCTGCGGATCGAGGAAGAGCTCGGCGGCAAGGTACGCTATGCGGGACGTGAGGCTTTTCCGATAAAGATTTGACCGCAAAGGGGTTTATTTTGTGTCAGTCGCGGTTTACCATTCCCGCCGATGACCAAGGGGGTTGTCGGCGTATTGGTTTGCTTGACGGTGCTGTTGCAGTACCGTATCGGGTTGTCCGACGACGGCGTTCGCGAAGCCTACCGACTGCGTCAGGCCGTCGCGCAACAAACCTCCACCAACGCTGAGCTCACGCGCCGCAACGATCAACTCGCGGCCGAGGTCGCTGACCTCAAAAGTGGCATGACCGCGATCGAAGAGCGCGCCCGCAGCGAGCTCGGCATGATCGCCGCCGGCGAATCGTTCTATCAGGTCGTCCCCAAGGTCGTGGTTGCCGTGCCAGCGTCGGTGGCGCCGCCCGCTAAAACCACCGTCGCCACTCGCACGGCGCAGCGCTGAGTCTGCGCCCTTGAGCGACCCGCAATACTGGCTCGTCATGCCGGCGGCCGGGCGGGGGCAGCGACTCGGCGCTGATCTGCCCAAACAATATTTGACCCTGGTCGATCGCAGCATGCTCGAGTGGGCCCTGCAGCCGTTCGCGACGGATGTGCGGTGTCGCGGGCTTGCGGTGGCGCTCAGTCCCGGCGACACGCACTGGCCGGCGGTGCGCGCGCGTTTGCCGTGCGCGATCATCGAGGCCCCGGGTGGTGCTGAGCGCAGCGATTCGGTGCGACAAACGCTCGAGACGCTGCGCACGCGCGGTGCAAAAGACAGCGACTGGGTGCTGGTGCACGATGCCGCGCGGCCCTGCGTCACCGCGGCCGAGATCGCTGCACTGCGGCAGGGTGTGGCGCACGACGATGCGACGGCCGACGCGCCGCTCGCCGGCGGTTTGCTCGCCTTGCCACTCGCCGATACTTTGAAGCGCGGTGCGGCGGCGGGCGCGGCCGTGGTCAGTGCCGAGACCGTGGCGCGCGAGGGGTTGTGGCGCGCTTTGACGCCGCAGATGTTTCGTCTCGGGGCTTTGCTCGCCGCGCTGCGAGGGGCCGTCGCTGCGGGTCGCACACCGACCGATGAAGCGCAGGCGATGGAGTGGCAGGGCGCGACGCCCCGCCTCGTCACCGGCGAGTCCACCAATCTCAAGGTCACGACGACCACCGATCTCGTACTCGCCGAGGGCATACTGCGTGCACGTCTTGCGGGAGGTGCGGGATGATCCGCGTGGGTTCGGGTTTTGATGTGCATGCTTTCGGGCCAGGGGATCACGTCATGCTGGGTGGCCTGCGTGTGCCGCACGAGGCGGGCGTGATCGCGCATTCGGATGGCGATGTGCTGCTGCACGCCTTGACCGACGCTGTGCTTGGCGCGGGCGGGCTCGGCGACATCGGTCAACATTTTCCGGATAGCGATCCCCGCTGGCGCGGCGCGGCGAGTGGCCAGTTTCTGCGGCACGCGGTGAGTCTGCTCAAACAGGATGGGTATCAGGTGATCAACGCCGATCTCACGCTGCTCTGCGAGGCCCCGCGACTTGCGACGCATCGGGCCGCCATTCGCGAGTCCATCGCGACGCTGCTCGGGGTGCCGGTCGACGCTGTCAATCTCAAGGCGACGACCACCGAAAAAATGGGCTTCCTCGGTCGCCGCGAGGGGATCGCCGCCGCCGCCGTGGTGCTGATCGAGCGCCGCTGAACCGCGCCGCTCGCTCGGCAAGAAATCAGCCATGTCCTTCGAGCTCTGGTGCAGCCTTGCCCTCGCTCCGCCGCGCGCGGTCGAACCGCCCGCAGGTACAGTGCGCCTGCGCGTGCAAGCCGAAGATTTCGAGGTGCACGAGGAACTGGGCTTCGCCGCTTCCGGGGCAGGGTGAGCATGTGTTGTTGCAGGTACGCAAGCGCCTTGCCAACACGGCTTGGGTGGCGCGCGAGCTGGCTCGCGCCGCCGGTGTGCGGCACTTCGATGTGGGTTATGCGGGGCTCAAAGATCGCAATGCGGTGACGACGCAGTGGTTTACCGTGCCTGCGCGCCGGCGCGACCCGGCGAGCTGGCTAGGCGCGGGCGGCGAGGGCTACGAGGTGATCGCGGCCATGGCCCATACCCGCAAGCTGCCGCGCGGGGCGCTCGCCGGTAACCGGTTTCGGATCGTGCTACGCGATTTTGTAGGGGATACCGCGCAGCTCGAGCGTCGCGTCGTCGAGGTCGCCATGGCGGGGGTTCCCAATTATTTTGGTCCGCAACGCTTTGGTCGCGACCTCGGCAACCTGCGCGGTGCGTTCGCCGACGCAGAGCCCGTCGAGCGCGGGTTCGAGCTGTCGGCGCTGCGCAGCCTGCTCTTCAATGCGGTGCTTGCCGCGCGGGTGGCGCGCCAGGACTGGTGTCAGTTGCGGGTCGGCGAGCACGCCAATCTCGATGGCAGCAATTCGAGTTTCGTGGTGCAGGCGCTCGATGAGTCGATCGCCAGCCGCTTGGCCGCGCTCGACATCCATCCCACGGACCCGCTTTACGGGCGTGGCGAGAGCGGCATGAGTGGTGATATCGCCGCGCTTGAGGCCGCGGTGATCGGTCAATTTCCGCAGGCCGTGGCTCGTGTCGAGCGCGATCGACTCGAAGCGTCGCGCCGTCCGCTGCGCGTGGCGGTGCGCGATCTCGAACTTTCCTGGCTCGACAGTGGCCGCACGCCGGTCTTGAGTTTTCGCTTGCGACCCGGCAGTTTTGCGACCACTGTGTTGCGCGAACTGATCGACGTGACGGCCGCAGCCGGTAGTGAGGACGAACATGATTGAAATCATCGATCACGGCCCGGTGCGTGAGTTGCGTCTCGCGCGAGCACCGGTCAACGCGCTCAACTGCGCGTTGCTCAAAGAACTCGACGCCGTGATCGCGGCGGCAGAGGCGCCTGCGCTCATCCTTTCCGGAGCAGCCGGAATTTTTTCGGCCGGACTGGATGTGCGCGAAGTCACCGCGAGTAAGGAGTCGGCACGCGCGCTGGTCATGGCTTTCGGTCGCTTGCAGTTGCGCCTCGTGCACTCGCCGGTACCGATCATTGCGGCGATCACGGGCCACAGCCCCGCGGGCGGTGCCGTCATCGCCGTGCTCTGCGATTACCGCATCATGGCGAGCGGTGACTTTCGCATCGGCCTCAACGAGGTGCAGGTCGGGCTTTATCCCGGCGAGACGATTTATCGAGTGCTCGAGCGTCTGGTGGGGACGGGGCGCGCAGCGGCCTTGTTGCCGCGTGGCGCCATGTTGCGCAGCGATGAGGCGCTGGCGGCAGGTCTGGTCGATGAATGCGTCGAGCCGGCTGCAGTAGTACCGCGCGCCTTGGCGCTGGCCAATGAATTCATCGCACTACCGCCCAAGACTTATCAGCGTACGCGTGATCTCGTGCGTCGCGATCTGCGAAAAATCTTTGATCAGCCGAGTGAGTCGGTCGAGGCCATGATGAAAGACGGCTGGGTGACCGAGGAAACTCGCGCGCGCATGGCGCGCTTGCTGAACCCGCGTTGAGTTACTGCAGCAGCACGTAGATCGCGCCCGTGCCGCCGTCGACCGCCCGTGCGGTACAAAAGGCCACCACCGCATCAGTGCGCCGCAAGATCACGTTGAACGCTTTTTTGAGTACCGGGCCGCGTGGTCCGGAACCGAGACCCTTGCCATGGATGATGCGCACGCAGCGGCGTCGCCGCGCGATGACCCGCGAGAGGAAATCGCGCAGCGCTTGTTTGGCTTCGGGGACCGTAAGGCCGTGCAGGTCGAGTTCGGACTCGACACGGTAATGGCCGCGGCGCAGCCGCCGCATCACTGCGTCCTGAATGCCGCCGCGACGGTACGTGAGCTCCTCGCCGAATTCGACCTCAAGATCGGCAGGACTCAGGTGCCGACTGTCCTCGAGGACTTCGGCTTCGCCGAGGCGACGGAACTGCGCGCGCGGCTTCGGCTTCGGTCGATGCGGGCGGATCTTGGGCGCAGCCTTGAGGGGGCGAGTTCCTTTCACTGCATCACGGAATGTCCGGATGTCCTCGTCTGAGGGTTTGCGCATCCTGCTACCTCGAGTGCCGAGCTTTCAGTATATTGGCGGCCCTCTCCGGTCTCCAAGAAAAAACGCTCGATGAAGATCCTCGTAAGCAACGATGACGGTTATCGGGCGTCGGGCATCATCGCCCTGCGCG
>VGUP01000106.1 GCA_016874175.1 Gammaproteobacteria bacterium
CCACGGTACCGGAGGCGTCGACCAAAAATGTTTCCGGCGCACCGTAGACGCCCCAATCGATAGCCACCCGCCCCTCGCGATCGACCGCCACCACATCGTAGGGATTACCGAGTTGCTCGAGCCACTCGAGCGCTGCCTTATCGTCGTCTTTCCAGTTCAACCCAATCACGGGCAGCGCTCGACTGCCAGCGATCTCAAGCAGCGTGTCGTGCTCGTTGCGACATTCCGCACACCAGGTACCCCAAACATTGATTATGTACCAACGACCGCGCATCGAGTCGGTGGCAAACTGCTGCTCGCTACCGAGCACCGGTAGCGTGAACACCGGCGCCGGCTTGCCGATCAGTGCCGAAGGGATCACGGTTTTTTCCGGGGCACGCTGCACGCCAATGAACAGCACGGTCACCAACAGCGCGAACACCCCCGCGGGCAACAGAAAGCGCGTCACCCCGCAGACTCCGGTCGGTAGCGCCGATCGGTGGCGGCGATCACGCCGCCTAGTGCCATCAGGAACGCCGCCAGCCAGACGTAGTTGATTAGTGGCCGCACCTGCGCGCGCACGCTCCAGCGTCCGGCGCCGAGATCCTCGCCGAGCGCGGCAAAGATATCGCGCGTCAGTTGCATGTCAATACCGGCTTCGGTCATGACCTGACGCTGTACCCAGTAGTTACGTTTCTCCGGATGCAGCAAACCGATCTCGCGGCCGTTTTCGTAGACCACGATCTCGCCGCGCAGCGCGTCGTAGTTGGGACCCTCGACGGTCCGCAGATCGCGCAACCGATATTCGAATTCGCCTACCTGCCCGGTCTCGCCGACGGCCAGCGCGAGATCGCGCTCGCGGGTGTAGGACTCGACTGCCGTGATCGAAATCACGAACATGCCGAGCGCGGCGTGCGCGATCGCCATGCCCACCACCCCTCGACTAAGCGAGAGACCCCGCCGCCAGCGGTCGATGGGGTCGACCAGCGCCGACAACATCAACCACACCCCGAGCGCAAAGCCGATGGGCGTGAGCAACATCGCGCCTTGCCATGCGCCGAGCACCAGCACGAGCGCCACCAACACACCAACCACTAAGCTGAGCAGAACGGCTTTACGACGCTCACCGAGCCGACCTTTTTTCCAACTCGAGTGGATGCCGACGGCAGCAAGCGCCAGCAGGGGCAGCGTGGGTAACAGGAAGACCGGATCAAAATATTGCCGACCCACCGACAGCGTACCTAGGCCAAGCGCATCGGCAATGAGCGGGGCCATAGTGCCCGCGAGCACCGCACCTGCCGCGACCACCAGCAAAATATTATTGAAGAGAAGAAACGACTCGCGCGCCGTGAATTCGAAGCCTGCCTCACTGCGCAACAATGGCGCCCGCCACGCATAGAGCGTGAGCGCGCCGCCGATCACGATCACGAGAAAGGCAAGAATGAACATGCCGCGCGTCGGATCAGCCGCGAACGAGTGCACCGAGACCAGCACACCGGAACGCACGAGGAAAGTGCCGAGCAACGACAGCGAAAACGCGAGGATGGCAAGCAGCAGCGTCCAACTTTTGAACAGACCGCGCTTTTCGGTGACCGCCAGCGAGTGGATGAGCGCCGTGCCGACCAGCCAAGGCATGAAGGACGCGTTTTCGACCGGATCCCAAAACCAGTAGCCGCCCCAGCCCAACTCGTAATAAGCCCACCAACTGCCGAGTGCGATCCCAATCGACAAGAACGCCCAGGCGACCGTCGTCCAAGGTCGCGTCCAACGCGCCCAGGTTTGATCGAGTCGGCCCTCGAGCATGGCAGCGCAAGCGAACGCGAAGGCCACCGCAAAACCGACATAGCCTGCATAGAGCATCGGCGGATGCGCGGCGAGCGCGGGGTCTTGCAGCAAAGGATTCAGGTCGCGACCGTCGGGCGCCGCAGGGTCAAGCCGCAGGAAGGGGTTCGAGGTAAACAGCGTGAACGCGTGGAAACCGAGACTGACGAGGCCGAGCACCCCGAGCACGCGAGCTGCAAACCCCGCTGGCAGAGTTTTGGAGAGCGCGGCAACGGCGAAGGTCCAGGCCACGAGGATCCATGCCCAGAGCAGCAACGAGCCCTCGTGGGCGCCCCACACCGCGGCGATGCGGTAAGCCACGGGCAGTGCGGAGTTCGAATTGGCCGCGACATACTCGACGGAAAAATCGTTTTGCACGAAGGCGACGATCAACACCGCCAAGGCCAAGCTCGACATCAAAAATTGCACGGTGACCGCCGGGCGCACCGTGGCGATCCAGGAATCGCGATTGCGCGCCGCACCGAGCAAACCGAAAAAAGCCTGCGCCAGTGAGGCGAGCAGCGCGAGGATAAGGGCGTAATGCCCGATTTCTGCAATCATGAGTGGGTCACGTCAGGTTCGCGGCGGAGCGGCAGAATCGGGGTTCACCGGCATCACGCCACCGTGTTTTTCTTTGACGGCGCGGGCCACCTCGGGCGGCATGTAGTTCTCGTCGTGTTTGGCGAGGATTTCATCGGCAACGAAGATGCCGTCTTTACCCAGGCGGCCATGCGCCACCACCCCCTGATTTTCGCGAAACAAGTCCGGCACCACTCCCGTGTAAACGACCTTCACGTCTTGCTTGAAGTCGGTCACCACGAAGCTCATGTCGAGACTGCCTGCGCGACGATCGACGGTCCCCGGTCGCACCATGCCACCGAGACGAAACCGCTTCTCGATGGGGGCCTCGCCCGCGGCCACCTGCGAAGGATCAAAAAAGAACATCACGTTGTCGCGAAAGGCGTTGAGCGCGAGCACGCCGGCGAGCGAGACCCCTGCCAGAATGCCGACGACCAAGGTGATGCGACGTTGCCGCGGTGTCATGAATTACCTCTCATGTTCGGGCATGGTTTCCATTTCGAGACGGCGTCGCGCCTCGGCGCGCGCCGCCGCATGCGCACGCTGCGCCGTAATGACGTTGACGACCACCGCGAGCAGCGTGACCGCATAAGCCGGCCAAAGAAAAGCCGCATAACCGCCCATGGCAAAGAACTCGCTCATTGCAGCGCCTCCTTGATCCAACTCGCGCTGCGCTCACGGCGCAGGATCTCGGCGCGCAACCGCACCAGCATCACAGCGGCAAAATACAGCGTGAAGCCGAGCAGCATCATCAGCAGCGGTGCCAGCATGTCCATCGGCATCGACGGTCGATCCATTTTCATGACCGAAGGCGCCTGATGGATCGAATTCCACCATTCGACGGAGTAACGAATGATGGGAATATTGATGACACCGACGATGGCCAACACCGCCGAGGCGCGATCAGAGCGCGCGAGATCATCGATGCCCGACCGCAAGCCCATGTACCCGAGGTACAAGAACAGCAGCACCAACTGCGCGGTGAGCCGCGGATCCCACACCCAATAAGTGCCCCACATCGGCTTGCCCCACAGCATGCCGGTGATCAATGACACCACCGTGAACCAAGCGCCGATTCCGGCGCAGCTTGCAGCCGCGGCGTGCGCGACCTTCATCCGCCAGATCAAGCCGATGGCCGCGGCGCTCGCCATCACGCCATAGATCATCACCGACAACCACGCCGAGGGCGCGTGCACGTAGATGATCCGGAAACCGTCGCCTTGCTGATAGTCGGGCGGCGCCAACACGAGACCCGCGTAGAGCGCGGCAACGATCAACAGCCCCGCCGGCCAACCGAACCATGGCGCGAGTGTTCCTGCGATCCGATAAATGTGCGGCGGTGAGCCAAACTTATGAAACCAGGTCCAATTCATCTGTCCCCTTCACTCCACGCCTATGCGCACGGCTGCAGCCGCAGCGAGCGGCGCCAAAGTCGCCCCGAGTACCGCGAGCGCGGCCAGCAGGTACAACGGCCCTGTCAGACTTTCGCCGGCAATCGCGAGTTCCGTTGCCCGCGCGCCGAACACCAGCACCGGCACCGCGAGCGGCAGCGTCAGCAGCGACAACAGCACCCCGCCCCGCCGCACCCCCAAGGTCAAACCCGCACCGACGGCACCGATCAAGCTGAGCGTTACGCTGCCTAGCGCCAATGACGAGAGTATGCCGGGCATCGCCGCCACAGGCACGCCCAACGCGATGCCGAGCAGCGGCGCCATCAACGTCAGCGGCAAACCGGTCAACAGCCAGTGCGCCAGCGTTTTCGCGGCGACGAGGCCCACGAGAGGTTGACCACAAATCAAGAACTGTTCGAGCGTACCGTCGGCCGCGTCCTCGCGGAACAACGAGTCGAGGGCGAGCATCGAAGCCAGCAAGGCACCAACCCACAGCACCCCGGGCGCAATCGCCCGCAATTTATCGAGTTCTGGCGTGTAGCCCAGCGGAAACAGCAAGCTGACCACGGCAAAGAATGCGAGCGGCTGCAACAACTGACTCGGGCGACGGACCGCGAGCCGCAAATCGCGCTGCAATACTTTGAGCGCGGCGGCGAGTGCTCCGGTGCGGACCAAGTGTGGTGGATTCGCAGCCGAATTCATGTGCCAGAGCCAAGTTCGAGCGCAATCCGCGCTGTGGCCGCCAGCCCAAGATCTTGATGCGTGGCGGCGATGACCGTCCCGCCACGCGCGAGCTGCTCGCCGATGAGCTCACCGATCAGCGCCTGCCCAGCCGCATCGAGGTTGGTCGCCGGCTCATCGAGCAACCAGAGGCTGCTGCCACTCAGCAGCAAACTGGCAAGGGCAATGCGGCGTTTTTGGCCCGCGGACAGTGTGCGCACCAATCGATCGGCAAATTTTTGCGCGCCCACGCGCGCGATCGCCGCCGCGAGCGCAGCAGGGCCGAGCGTAGAGCGCAGCCCCACCGCGAAGCGGATATTTTCGAGGCCCGTGAGATCGGCTTTGAGGGCGGCGTCATGCCCGAGGTAAGCGAGCTCGCCGTGATAGCCCGCATCGCGCGGCGAAATCGCGCGCTCACGCCAGCGCAGTTCAAGGTGCTCGGGCTCGAGTAACCCCGCCAAAACCCGCAAGAGGGTGGTCTTGCCGGCGCCGTTGACGCCAGTGATCTGCAGGCAACGCTGCGCCGGCACCGCCAACGCAAGGCCCCGAAAAAGGTGGCGCTCGCCGCGAAAAACAAGCAGATTTTTTACCGATAGCTCAGGCATTTAGCGATCTTTCTAAAGCGACGACGCAATTTCGCGGCGCCGTCCATCCCTGCCATCGGTAACCGCGATGCAAGCCTAGCACAGGGCTCGTGGCCTACACTTGCGAGGGTCGGTGCCCCGGTGGCGAAACCCGGTAGACGCAGCAGACTTAAAATCTGCTGGCCGTAAGGCCGTGCCGGTTCAAATCCGGCCCGGGGCACCACCCTGAAATCTGCGGTAATAATTCGCGGCAACCATGCGCACGAGGGACAGCGGAATGCCCAGCAAGATCGAAGCGGTGCGAACCCTTAAGCCGGTGCGAACCCTCAGGCAGCTCTTGGCGCTCGGTGTCGCCGTTGCGGCGCTGCTTGCCGTGGGCGCCTGTACCCGAACGACCCAGGCGACCACTCCGTCTTCAGACCCGGCCGCGGTGCGCAACATCGACACCGGCGAGCTCATCGGCTTTGGCAATTCCGCGGGTGGCCACAGTTGGCTTGGCATCCCCTACGCCGCGCCGCCGGTCGGCGAACTACGCTGGCGAGCGCCCCGTCCCGCCGCCCCGTGGAGCGGCCGCCGCGAGGCGCTGGCGGCGGGCAATGCCTGTATCCAGTATGGCTCGCTGCTCGCCGGCGTCGGCAAACCCGGCAGCCGCGAGGGCAGCGAGGACTGCCTGTATCTCAACGTCTATGCGCCCAAACTGTCGGCCGGCGAACTCGCGGGCGCCGCGTTGCCGGTGATGGTCTGGATTCACGGCGGCGGCAACACCACCGGCCACGCCGCTTTCTACAACGGGCAAGTGCTCGCCGAACGCGAGCGAGTACTCGTAGTAATGCTCAACTACCGCCTCGGGCCGTTCGGCTGGTTCGTGCCGCCCGAGAATCCGCGGTTGACGGCGGTATCCGCGGACCCGGATCTCTCCGGCAATTACGGCAACCTCGATGTGTTGGCGGCCCTGCGCTGGGTGCGCGCCAATGCCGCAGCATTCAGCGGCAATCCACAAAATGTCACGGTGCTCGGTGAGTCGGCCGGCGGCACCAATGCAGTTGCCTTGTTGGTCACACCGGCCGCCGAGGGGCTGTTCCATCGTCTGATCGTGCAGAGCATGGGCTTCGGTTTTGCCCGCACCCCCGCCGCCGATTCTGGAGCGAGCCCGGAGCAGATTTTGCGGCGACTGCTCATCGACACGGGCAAAGCCACCGACGCCAGCACCGCAGACGCACTCGCCGACAAGATGTCGCCCGCCGAGCAAAGCGCGTTTCTGCGTTCGCTCGAGCCATGGACCATTTATGGCGCTTATCACGGCACCAGTGGCGATCTCGAACGGATTCCCTCGGTCTTTCAGGATGGTCGAGTGATTCGCGCCGGCGATGTGCGCGCCTTGCTCGCCGACCCTGCCACGCATATCGATGTACCGACGATCCTCGGCACCAATCGCGACGAGCCAAAGATTTTCATGGCTTTTGATGAGCGCCTGGTGCGCACCGTAGCCGGCCTGCCCTTCACGCTGCGCGATGCAGCGGCCTACGATCGCGAGGCCCGCTATCGCGCCCTGGTGTGGAAGGCAGATGGGGTCGACTCGATCGCCAGCGTGCTCGCGCGCCACGGCGCACCGGCCTGGACTTATCGCTGGGATTGGGACGAACAAGGCAAGGCCTTCGGCTTCGTCGATCTTTCGCGCATCGTCGGCGCCGCGCACGGGCTGGAGATCCCCTTCGTATTCGGTTTCTTTGATGTCGGCCCCATGAGCTCGATGATTTACAACGCTGACAACGCGGCAGCACGTGGCGGCCTCAGCGAACGCATGATGGCCTACTGGGCAGGCTTTGCGCGCGACGGCAAACCCGGTCGTGGCAGCGACGGCCAAGGCATCGAGTGGACGCCGTGGACAGCCGATGCGCAGACGGCGCGCATGATCGTGTTCGATACGCCGCGCGATGGCGGCATCCGCATGGTGACGACCGATGTCTCACGCGAGACGGTGCTGGCGCAGATGGAGCGCGAAGCGCTGCCACTCGCGCAGCGCTGCGCGTTGTTCCGCGCCACGTTTCGCAATCGCGTCGACGAGTGGGCCGAAAGCGCCTGGCAACGCTTCGGTGAAGGCGGCTGCGTAGGCGCGCGGCTCACCGCGCCCTGAGGCAGAGTGGTTGACTGCCGGGTTTGCTCCCGGCAGGTCCGTTACTGAGTGACCCGGTAGATCACGCCCGCGTAATCATCCGAAACGTAGATGCTGCCGTCGTCCGCCTCGGCGACATCGACCGGTCGACCGATGAGGCCGGCCTCGTTGCGAAAGCCGGTCAAAAAATCCCGCTCCTCGATGCTGCCGTCGGCGGCGAAGTGCAGCGAAACGACCTTGTAGCCATCGGGCGTACTGCGATTCCATGAACCGTGCAAGGCGACGAGTGCCGCACGCTCGTAGCCCGCCGGACGACTCGAGTGCCGCAAAAAGCGCACGCCCAGCGGCGCGTTGTGGGCGCGAAACTCGTGCACCGGCGGCCGCGCCGTGGCGATCAAAGATTCGTAGCCATGACCGAATTCGGGATCGATGAGCTGACGGCCGTGGACATGGGGCCAGCCGTAAAATCCACCCGCTTCGATGCGATTAAGTTCATCGGGAGGCAGGTCATCGCCCAATAAATCACGACTGTTCTCCGTGGCGTAAAGCGCGCCGTCCCACGGTGCCCAATCGAGGCCGTAGGGATTTCGCGTACCGGAACCAATGATTTCGCCACCGCTGCCGTCGAGCGCAAACCGCATCACCGTTGCACGACGCGAATCTTTTTCGATACACACGTTGCAGGTCGAGCCTTGGCCGAGATAGAGCAAACGGTCTGGCCCGACCTTGGCCGTCTTGCGCCAATGCGCGCCATCGGCGGTGAGCCCAGTCACCAGAGGTTGAAGGCTGCCCGTAACCTGGCGCACGGCCGAATCGAAGGGCACCCGCGACACCCGTGTCGCCTCGGCGACGTACAACCAACCCGCGTGCAAATCGACGCCATTCGGACGGTCGAGCCCCGAGAGCAACGTCTGTCGACCGTCCGACCGACCATCACCGTCGCGATCGCCGTACAGCAACACCACCAGCCCGCCCCGCGGCTGCGAGAGGATAAGATCACCGTTCGC
>VGUP01000107.1 GCA_016874175.1 Gammaproteobacteria bacterium
GGGTTCTGCGCCCCAGGTCAAGAGTGCACTCAACAATGTTCGGTCGTCGACCGTCGCAGTGTGCTACTACGCGGTTCGGCTGCTCGCCGGCGATGCGGTCCCTAACAACGAGGGCAGCTACCGTCCGGTGCGTGCGACCACGCCGCTCGGCAGTATCGTCAATGCCGCATATCCTGCGCCGGTCGCCGTTCGAGGCATGGCCTTGAAGCGTATCGAGGACGTCGTGCTTGGGGCGATGGCCCGGATGCTGCCGGGGCGAATGACGGCAAGTCACAGCGGCCAATACTCGATGATCATGGTGTCCGGCGACGATGGTCGCGGCCGTCGGGTTCAGGGCCTGACCGGCGGTCCGTATGCGGGTGGGCACGGCGCGCGACCTAACAAGGATGGAATTGACGTCACTGAGCACGGCGTGACAAACGGCGCTGCGTTTCCAGTGGAGTTCTCCGAATCCAAGTTGCCGGTGCTGTTCCGGCGGGTTGAATTATGGACGGACTCCGGCGGGGCCGGAACCTGGCGAGGCGGTCTCGGTTATGTGGCCGAGACAGAATGGCGCGGCGGCGAGGCCATGGCCAGAATTCGGCGCGAACGCCACAAGTTCACCCCCCGTGGCATCGAAGGCGGTCACGGCAGTCTGCGCTGCGAGACGGCGTTGATACGCGCCAACGGTGAGGCCTTGAGTTTGCCCGGAGTGTCGAGGGTCAACATCGCGTGCGGCGACATCTTCTGTGTCAAGACAACCGGTGGCGGCGGCTACGGACCGCCGACGGCGCGTAGCCCGCAACTCGTCCTTGATGACATCCTCGACGGTCGTGTTTCGCCCGACGCCGCTCGTTCACTTTATGGAGTCGTGATTCGCGACGATGCGATCGATGGCGCGGCGACGCGCGCGCTGCGCGCAGAGCTCGACGCCGCTCGTGGGGGGACCGAACAATGACCATCGCTATCGGCGATCGCGTCCCGACTGGAGCGCTGAAGTATCTGGAGAATGACCAGCAGCGCTGGGTGACCACGGAGCAGCTCTTCGGCGGACGGCGCGTGGCGTTGTTCTCCTGCCCTGGTGCGTTTACCACCAAGAGCACGCTCCGCCAGGTTCCGAGCTACCTGCAAGCGGCCGATGATTTCAGGCAGCTCGGCGTAGACGTGATGGTCTGTATTTCGGTGAACGACCCTTGGGTCATGGAGGCCTGGGGGCGGCATTGCGGCGTCGGCGAGCGGATTCGCATGCTGGCGGATGCCCACTGCGAGTATCACACGGCACTGGGCTTGCAAATGGACTGTACGCGCCTGACCTTGGGATGGCGCTCGCAACGGTTTTCGATGTTGGTGAACGACGGATGCGTGGTGCTGCTGAACATCGAGAAACCCGGTGAGTATGAGGTCAGCGATGCACAGGTCCTGCTCGCACAGGCGCGAGGCCTTGCGTCGGAATCTAACCGCGGAGCAAAAGAATGAGTGGCATCAAGGGCCTTGTGGTTGGCGACCTAAGCTCCGTCGAGCCACGGAATCTTGCGCAGCTCGAAGCATGGGCGAGCGGCTGCACTTTGCCCGGCGGGTCGGTGGCGCAAGTCGTCGATGAAATCTTCGCAGATCAACCCGAGGTCGGCTTGGTGCTGACCGGGACATTTTTGGCGGGCGCAGGCAGGACGAAACAGGCCTGGCGCGATGCTGAGGTCACGATGGAGGCACGCGATGGGTCCCGTCGCATCATCTCAAGGCAATCTACCCGAGTGGCGCCACGGTGGCCGTAGAAGGCGACATTGAGCAGGTTCTCAAAGATGGTACCCGGCGCGGCTGGCCATTCGCGGTGTTCCTGATCTTTGACTCATCTGGGCGCATCGTTCGCGATCACACTTACATGCTGCCACATAAAAATCAGGACGAATTCAAGGGAGCGGTCAAGGCATCGCAACGACGCGGAGCTCTGCAACATGGACGCTGATCCGATTTCGCTTGAGGTGCTGCGTGGACGGCTGGACGCCATCGTGCAGGAAATGCAGGTCATCCTCTTGAAGAGTTCCTATTCGACGATCGTCTCGGAGCTGCTCGATGCGACCTCGGCCATGTTCGACCGTCGCGGCCAGACCATCGCGCAGGCGGTTTCGATCCCCATACATTTAGGAGTGCTTGCAGAACTCGGGCGGCGTTTTGCAGCAAAGTATCCGCAGGGCGTTGCGCAGTCCGGCGATCTTTACGTTGTCAATGATCCCTATGCGGGCGGCACGCACCTGCCGGACATCGCCATCGCGGCTCCGGTGTTCCATCAGGGTCAGTTGATAGGCTATGTGGCGACCATGTGCCACCACGCCGACGTCGGCGGCGCAGCGCCAGGCAGCGTCAGTGCTGTCGGCGCGTACGACCACTTTGCCGAGGGACTGCGCATACCGATGATTCGAATTGGAGTCGGCGGCGCGATGCTGCAGGACGTTCTTTCGCTGATCACCGCGAACAGTCGCACGTCGTTCAACATGCGGGCCGATTTGCAGGCGCAGGCCGCTGCCTGCGGAGTCGGATTGCAGCGACTGCAGTTGCTGTTCGAAGAGCAGGGGGCGCACCAGGTTGAGGCTGGCATGGAATGGCTCTTGGACTATGCCGATAGGCTGACGCGGCAGGAGATCGAGACCATTCCCGACGGCCGTTACAGTTTCACGGACTATCTCGATGACGATGGATCAGGCCCCGATGCGAAGCCCGTACCGATTTGTGTGACGATGACGGTTAGCGGATCAACGCTGCATTTCGATTTCACCGGCACCGGCGCCCAGGTGCGAACAGCCATCAACAACGTGCCGTACTCCGTGGTCTCGGTGGTGTATTTCATGGTTCGGACGCTGGTTGGCGAAACCGCACCTAACAACGATGGCTGTTATCGGGGCGTCACGGTTCAAATCCCGGAAGGAACCATCCTTAATCCTCGATTTCCGGCCCCGGTGGCAGCGCGTAGTGCTAGCCTGCGACGCGTGATCGATGCGCTGTATGGCGTCATGGCACTGGCGATTCCAGAAAAGATGACCGGCGCGAACTGCGGCCAGACCTCGCTGATTCCGATCGGGATGCACGACGAGTGTGGCAACTTCGTGGTGGTGTCGCTCGGCGGTCCGTTTGTGGGCGGCATGGGTGCGCGCGCCGACAAGGACGGGATCGACTGCACCGATCACGACTGCTCCAACGCGTTCAGCATGCCCATCGAAGTCTCCGAGGCCGCGCTGCCGATTCTGTTCCACCGTGTCGAACTGTGGACTGACTCCGGTGGCGCGGGCCGTTCTCGAGGTGGGCTCGGATACCACCTTGATGCGGAGTGGCAACGTGGCGAAGGTTTAGCGTCGCTCAGGCGCGAGCGACAGAAGTTCGCGCCGTGGGGGATTCGTGGCGGACACCCGGGGCCACTTTGCAGGACCGTACTGGCATCGGCGGGGCAACCGCCACGGCCTCTGACGCCGAAGTGCCAGACGACGCTGGAGCCCGGCGATCATTTACTGCTGTGGACAACCGGCAGCGGTGGCTACGGCAACCCGGCGGAGCGCGATGTCCAGCGAGTGCTAGAAGATGTCCTGGACGGGCGCGTCTCCGATGAGGCGGCGCGCAGTGTCTACGGCGTAGCGATTCGCGCGGGGCGCGTCGATGACGCGGCGACCCGGCGGCTGCGCGCTGAACTTCCGGCGGACATCAATACGTGATCCATCGACCGGAGCCCGCTTGCAGCGCGACCATCCGCAATGGTCGAGGAGGCGCATGGTATCCATGGTACGTCGTGGCGGTGCTGATGTTGTGCTTCGCCGTCGCTTACATCGACCGACAAATTCTCAGCTTGCTCGTGCAGCCGCTCAAACGCGACCTCGGCATCAGCGATACGCAGATTGGGCTGCTGGCTGGTTTTGCATTCGCAGCATTTTACACCGTCATGGGCGTGCCGATTGCGAGACTGTCTGATCGCGGCAACCGAGTGCGGATCATCTCGGTGGGCGTCATCGTCTGGAGTGTAATGACTGCAGGCTGCGGTCTGGCCTCAACCTACCTCCAGCTCTTTCTCGCACGGCTCGGTGTTGGTGCTGGTGAGGCAACAGTGGGCCCGGCGTCGTACTCGATTATCGCCGACTACTTCGCGCCTGAGGGTGTGGCGAGAGCCGTAGGCGTTTTCATCATGGGTGTGTACATCGGCATTGGCCTTGCCATGATCGGCGGTAGCGAGGTCGTCCGAGTGACGTCGGCGAGCGAGTCTTTCGAGGTTCCATTCATCGGCGAAATGCGTTCGTGGCAGCTCGCGTTCCTGATCGCTGCCCTTCCTGGACTACTGGTACTCGCGCTGCTCGCGACGGTGCGCGAGCCTGCGCGCCGGCAGTACCTTGCTGATGGATCGAGCCGCGAGATCGGTGCACAGCCAAGCGAATGGCGCGAGGTTCGAGCGTTCATACGCGGGCAATGGCCGCTGCTCGCGGCATGGACGTTAGGTTCGGCCGCGGCCGGCACCGTGATTACGGCCTTCTTCGTCTGGGTGCCTGAACTCCTGCGTCGCAGCCACTCGCTCGGCATTGCGGACGCCGGACTGCTGTTTGGCGTCATCCTAATCGCCTTTGGCGCGCCCGGTTCTAGTGCCGCGGGCTGGGCAGTTGGCCAGCTCCGGCGACGTGGACACCGGGACGCGGAGGTGCGAGCGGCGCTCTACAGCTGTTGTGCCATCCTGCCGCTTGGGGTCCTGACCGCGCTGGCGCCCAATGTGTTGCTGGCTGCGACGGCGCTAGCGCCCCTGATTTTCCTGATGGGCCTCGCACAGGCGCTTACGCCCGCAGTCATCCAGCTCGTCACGCCGAATCACCTGCGCGCCCGGGTTACGGCGCTGTTCACGCTCGTCGCGGTCCTGATGGGGGCCACTGCAGGTCCCGCTCTTGTCGCGCTGATTACGGACTACGTCTTTGAGGACGAGCAGCTGCTCGGCAGCTCGCTTGCGATCGTTGTTGGCCTGCTGATGCCGATCGCCACCTACCTTTTCTACGCCTCGTTGAAACCGTTTGTCGCGGGCTATGCACAGGCTACGCAAGTGGCCCGAGAGGACGCATGACTGTTCCTTCTACCTTAGTTCCGCTCGCGCCGTCGCGAGTCTGGTGCACCGGTACACAAACCTGAAGACCCATGAAAGCACTGTGCCGCTCGTCAAACGGAAAGGGCGCGGCATCTACGTCTATGACGAGTCTGGCAAGGAGTACATCGAAGGCCTAGCGGTAATTCCCCCCCGGTTCGCGCCGTTGCTGGGCAAAGACAATCAAGACATCGACGCCGTGGAATTATCGTGGGCCTCCTTCCAGCGTCACACCTGTCGGCTCTGATTGGCTAGGCTGCAAATGAGTCGCGTGACAGCCTTGCTGGCAATGGCCGCGGTCGCGATCTTCGGGCCGGCAGCCCCGGTCGAGGCGCGCCCCCTAGTCACGGTAGCAGCCGGCACGCTTTTGGGCACCGATGATGGCGCAGTGCGCAGCTTAAAGGGCATCCCCTACGCAGCTTCACCTATTGACAATCTGCATGGCGTCATCGCCAAAGCCGGGTATCTGCTCGACCGCAGTTTCGCCAAATCGACGCTGGAGGATTTAAGGGGATTGTCGACGTTCACCTGACGGGGAACGGTCAACGTCGCCCGCGAAGCTTGGGCTACGCTTCGCGCTGCTGGTGATGGAAGGTTGGTATTCACATTTTCATCTGCGGGGCTTTCTGGGTCATTCGGTCAATCAAATTACTCGGCTGCAAAGCTGGGGGTTATTGGATTGATGAACTCGCTAAAACTTGAAGGTGCAAAATACGGCATACGGACCGACACGATCGCCCCGCTTGTACGGACCAAGCTCGCGGAGGACGTTTTTCCAGATGAAATTCTCCAAGAGATGGACGCCGAGTCGTTTGTGGGAATCGTCGCTGATCTTGTCCCACCCGATTGCCAAGCTAACGGCGTCATCGTCGAAATCGGTGCGGGACATATGCGCCGAGTTGCGATTGAGCCTTCAAAAATCGTGAGGTTGGACGCGCACGATAAAGCTTACATCGATGCCATGTCTGATGCCTTGGCACAGTTGATGGAATTGCAAACCCTGCAACTGGCCGACGGTAGCGCTGGCGTTCGGACTGTCCTAGTGTCTGATTGAGCAAATTGCGGGGGGGCGTCGCGGTAGCGAGCAATTACAACAATTCGAGGGGTGCGTTCATGGGTTCGCTCCGTGGCTCGCTGAGTTGCAGTGTCGGTGAACCGGATCTTGGCTGTTGGCGCGGCGGCGCACGTCGCTCGGGCGCAGCGGCCCACAAGCACAAACCCTTCACAAAAAAGCCGGTATTATTGCGACTCTAGTTTTGGGTGGTACTTTTCGGGGCACTATTTGAGTCCGCTGGTTATCGAGTCGAATCTGCTGTTCGGCCTATGGAACCTCCTGCTCGCCCTTGTGACGCTCGGAATCCTTTGGAACGCGCGCGATCGTGCGGTGTATTGCTGGAGCCTCAGCGGCGCACTCGGAGGCCTTTACCTCTGCCTGAGCGCACCCTGGGCGGGCGCTGCGTTCTATCTGTCGACCCCGGGCCAGTGGTTGTTGTCGGGCCTCGTGATCGGCGGCGCGCTGCTCAAAGTCGTGGCGATCGGTGTCCTTACGAATCACGATTGGCCCGAAAAAGTTTATTGGCGATCGGCGGCCGCGCTTGGCGGCGTCATTTTGGCCGCGCCACTTTTGCTCCCGGAACGTCGCTGGGTTTCCGTGTTGACGCTGGCGTTGACGATCGTCCTCATGGTGCTCTTCGTGATCCGCGCGTATGCCTTCGGTCGGCGGCTGCAACTGAACAACGCCAAATTTTTCGCATTATTGATTGGTCTGCAGACCGCGTTGGCTTTTTTTGGTGCGCTCGCATTTTTGCTTGATGGCGGTGATCCATTAATGCCCAATCGGGAGCCGCAAACTTTCGGCGGGATGCTGCTTTTCTTGACTTTGGGTTTGCTCAACAACGCGATGTTCATTGCGCTTGTGCTCGACGTCAACGTGCTGCGGGTCAACTCGATTCAGCAGCAATTGCTGCAAGCGACGGCAGAGCAGTCGAGACAAGCGGAGCGGGAACGCATGCTGGCCGACATGCACGATGGCTTGGGCTCGCAACTCGCCACCGCGCGGCTCAAGGTCGAGCGCGGCCACATCACGCAGGCGGAAGTCGCCGAGTTGCTGCGCGAGTGCATGGCGGACTTGCACTTGATGGTCGACACCTTGAGTCACAAGGGGACGAGTCTCGCCGAGGCGCTCGTTGACTACCGGTTTCGGACCGAGCGTCGGGTCACCGAGCGGGGCCTGGTGCTCGACTGGCAGGTTGCTCTCGATGCTGCGCCCGCCATGCCGGCGACCACACTGCTGCAGGTGTTGCGCATCGTGCAGGAGTCCCTGAACAACGCCCTGAAGTACTCCCGCGCCGCGCGGATCACCATTGGCGCGCGCTATTCGCGAGCGGGCTATGAAGTTTGGGTGGAGGACAACGGCGTTGGTCTGCCGGATCCGCCGAGCGAGGGTCGAGGCCTTGCCAATATGCGCCGTCGGGCACGGGATCTCGGTGGAAGCTTGCGCGTCGAGCGTGGCGCCCTGGGTGTGGGCACGCTGGTCGCACTTTCTTTGCCGCTGACCACGGGCGTTGCCCCCGCCTGAGCGGCTCGCGGGCATAATTGGTCGCTGGAAACACTGCCCGATGCCTGCCAAAACCCTATTCGAAAAACTCTGGTCTTCGCACCTCGTTCGCGAATTGGGCGATGGGGTGGGGCTGATCGCCATTGACCGGATTTTCCTGCACGAGAGGACCGGGTCAGTGGCGCTGAAGAGTCTCGCCGAGTCGGGTCGAGCGCTCGCCGATCCGGCGCGGGTGTTCTGCACGATGGATCATATCGTTGACACCTTCCCCGGCCGGGGCGATGAGACCCGCATGCCGGGCGGTAAGGCATTCATTATCGAGACCCGCGAGGCAGCGCGGCGTGCCGGCATACGGCTGTTCGATGTTCGCGATCCCTTGCAGGGCATCGTACATGTCATCTCGCCGGAGCTCGGCATCGTGTTGCCGGGCGCGACCGTGGTGTGTCCCGACAGTCATACCTGCACGCAGGGTGCGCTCGGGGCATTCGCGTGGGGTATCGGCTCGACCGAGGCCGAG
>VGUP01000108.1 GCA_016874175.1 Gammaproteobacteria bacterium
GGAAGGTAGTCAGCGTATTCCCGGCGGAGTCGATGCCTTGCGCGGCGTACAGTTCGCGGTAGATCATCGATTGCAGGGCAGCTCGTCCTGGCTGCGTGCCGTAAACGAGCGTGTATCTGCTGCGGCGCGCAGCACCCGACCCGGCGCCGGTCGAGCAGGAGCCCGTCAATGAAATTCGTTGACGAACCGATTCCAGGTGATCCGCTGCCGATATTACCGGGCCATGTGTCGCCCGGTCGTTTCGAGCGAGTGCTGCGGGCCGGAGTGTTCGCCGTCACGGCAGAGCTCGCGCCCCCCGATTCGGCTGATCCTGAAGAGGTCTATGCCCGTGCCCGAATCTTTGACGGCTATGTCGATGCCATCAACGCTACCGATGGCAGCGGGGCCAACTGTCACATGTCGAGCATGGGAGTCTGTTCGCTTCTGACCCGGGTTGGTTACGCGCCGATCTTGCAGATCTCCTGTCGTGATCGAAATCGCATTGGCATCCAGGGCGATATCCTCGGGGCCTCGGCGATGGGTGTTTGTAATATTCTTTGTCTCACCGGTGATGGGGTGCAAGCGGGCGATCATCCACAGGCCAAGCCGGTGTTTGATCTCGATAGCGTGTCGTTGTTGGGTCTGGCGAGAACGCTGCGCGATGAGCAGCGCTTTCAGAGCGGACGCAAGCTCACCAAAGCGCCACGCGTTTTTCTGGGGGCTGCCGAGAATCCATCAGCGCTGCCGTACGATTGGCGGGCGATGCGTCTGATCAAAAAAATCGATGCGGGTGCGCAGTTCATCCAGACGCAATACTGCTATGATATGCTTTTGTTGCGATCTTTTCTGCAGAAGCTCGAGGATCTCGGCGCTGCCGATCGGGTGTTCCTGCTGGTCGGCGTGGGTCCGCTGCGCTCGGCAAAGGCTGCCGAATGGATGCGGCAGAACGTGCCCGGTATCCAGATTCCCGATGCGCTGATCACGCGCCTGCGCGGCGCCGAGGATCCAGCGCGCGAGGGGCGTAATATCTGCATCGAATTGATTCAACAAGTGCATGCCATGAAGGGCGTGCACGGTGTGCACGTCATGGCCTATCGTCAGGAAGAGTCGGCGGCCGAGGTCATCGATAAATCAAGCGTGCTCGCGGGCCGCACGCCTTGGTATCCGGGTCGTGATTGTCAGGGCCCGGCGGAAGCGAGTACAGCCGACAGGGCGGCATCATGACCGATACCGTCATCAGTTCTGCAACCAAAGAAGTCGTCATCGGTTCCGACCGTCCCTTCGTCATTATCGGCGAACGCATCAATCCGACGGGGCGCAAGATCCTCGCGGCCGAGATGGCTGCGGGCAACTATTCGCGCGTTGAGTCCGACGCCCGCGCGCAGGTCGAAGCGGGTGCGCACATGCTCGATGTGAATGCGGGCATCCCGCTCGCCGATGAGCCGGCGATTCTCGCCCGTGCCGTGCAGATCGTGCAGTCGATCACCGACGTGCCGTTGTCCATCGACTCATCGATCGTCGCTGCGCTGGAAGCGGGTCTTGCGGTTTACAAGGGTAAGGCGCTGGTCAACTCGGTCACCGGCGAGGAGGAGCGTCTCGAGCAGGTGCTGCCGCTAGTCAAAAAATATGGAGCTGCGGTGGTCGCGATCTCCAACGATGAGACGGGAATTTCCGAGGATCCTGACGTGCGTTTTGCAGTCGCCAAAAAAATCGTCGAGCGCGCGGCGGATTACGGCATCCCGTACAGCGATGTGGTCGTTGATCCGCTCGTCATGCCGATCGGTGCCATCAATCAGGCGGGCGTACAGGTGATGCGTCTCGTGCGTCGCCTGCGCGACGAGCTCAAGGTGAATACCACCTGCGGGGCTTCGAACGTCAGTTTCGGGTTGCCGAATCGTGATGGCATCAACGCCGCATTTTTGACCATGGGGATCGCTTCTGGTCTGACCTCGGCGATCACCAACCCCTTACATCTCGAGACGGTAAAGGCCTGTATGGGCGCCGATGTGATGATGGGCCACGACCCGGATTGCACGCGCTGGATTCGCCGGTTCCGCGAGTCCCCGCCTGCGTCCGCGGCAGGCGCTGCCGGGGCACTCGGCACCCCTGAGCAGCCCGCGGCCCGTGGTCGTCGTGAGGGGGGTCTGCGCAGGCGCATGGCCGCCGCATCGACGGAGGGCGGTGGAGGCGGCGCAGCATGAGTGCTGGCGACGCCTGGGTCGTATTCCTGCCTGCGGGTAAGCGTGGACGCTTCGCGCTCGGTACCCCGGTATTGCAGGCCGCGCGCGAACTCGGGGTGGATATCGATTCGGTCTGCGGTGGGCGCGGACTATGTGGCCGCTGTCAGGTGGTGGTCGCCGAGGGCGAGTTCGCCAAGCATGGCGTGCGCTCGGGCGAGGCCAGTGTGTCGGCGCCGGGTGAAGTCGAGGCGCGCAGCGCACGACGCAAAGTTTTGCAGGCGGGGCGGCGACTCTCCTGTCAGGCGCAGCTCTGCAGCGATGTGGTCATCGACGTGCCATCCTCGAGTCAGGTGCACCGGCAGGTGGTGCGCAAAGCCGCCGAGGCGCGCGAGATTGCGCTCGATCCGGTCGTTCGCTTGTTCTACGTCGAAGTGCGTGAACCCGACATGCACGACCCCTCCGGCGATCTGCGCCGATTGCTCGATGCGCTCGCACGCGAGTGGCAGCTCACGGGACTCGGCATCGAGATCGGGCTACTGCGCGATTTGCAGATGACGCTGCGGCAGGGCGAATGGAAGGTCACGGTCGCGGTACACGGTGGCCGGCGAATCATTGGTCTGTGGCCGGGCCTGCATGAGCGCGCGCTCGGTATGGCGGTCGATGTCGGCTCGACGACTATTGCTGCGCATCTTTGCGATCTCGCCACCGGTGAGGTCGTGGCCTCGGCCGGCATGATGAATCCGCAGATCCGCTTCGGCGAAGATCTCATGAGTCGCGTGTCGTACGCGATGATGAACCCGGGCGGCGCGGTGCAGATGACTGCTGCAGTGCGCACGGCGCTCTCCGAGCTCGCTGCCGAGGTGGCGACGCAGGCGGGTGCGACAGCCCAGGATATCCTTGAGCTGACCTTGGTCGGTAATCCGATCATGCATCACCTCGTGCTTGGTCTCGATCCGACTGAACTCGGTGGTGCACCGTTTGCGCTTGCCATCGATCAGGCGATCGAGCAACCGGCTGCGGCGCTCGGTATCGACGTGCATCCGCAGGCGCGCGTCTACGTGTTGCCATGTATCGCGGGTCATGTGGGTGCGGATACCGCGGGCATGATCTTGGCCGAACGTCCCGACCTCGGTGCGCCGGTGACGCTGTTGGTCGATGTCGGCACCAATGCCGAAATCGTGCTCGGCAATCGCGATCGACTGCTGGCCTGTTCTAGTCCCACCGGACCCGCGTTCGAGGGTGCGCAGATCAGCTGCGGCCAGCGTGCTGCGCCGGGTGCTATCGAGCGCGTGCGTATCGATCCTGAAACTCTGGAGCCGCGTTTCAAAGTCATCGGTTGTGATCTTTGGTCAGATGATCCGGGCTTCGCGGAAGCTACCCGGGCGACTGGTGTCACCGGCGTTTGTGGTTCCGGCATCATCGAGGTGATCGCCGAGATGTATCTCGCGGGGGTCATCAATCAGGACGGTGTGGTCGATGGTGCGATGGCGGCTCGCAGCGATCGTATCGTCGCCAGTGATCGAACATTTTCCTACGTGCTGCACCGCGGTGCGATGACGCTGTCGATCACCCAGACCGACGTGCGTGCCATTCAGCTCGCGAAGGCGGCGCTCTATGCGGGCGTGCGACTTTTGATGGAAGAGCTCGGTGTCGAGCGCGTCGAGCGCATACGGCTCGCGGGCGCTTTTGGCGCGCATATCGATCCGAAGTACGCCATGGTGCTCGGCATGATCCCCGATTGCGATCTGCTCGAGGTCGCTGCAGCCGGCAACTCGGCAGGCACCGGCGCTCGCATCGCGCTGCTCGACGTTAGTTCGCGCGCCACCATCGAAGAGGTGGTGCGTCGGGTCGAGAAGATCGAAACGGCCATCGAACCGCGTTTTCAGGCGCACTTCGTCGAGGCCATGGCGATCCCGCACAGGCGTTTTCCGAACCCCGAGCTCTCCAAGGTGGTTAACTTGCCCGCGCCCAAAGAATCGGCGGCGCAGGCGAGCGCCGCGCGCGGTCGGCGCAGCCGCCGGGTTTAGCCCGTTTCGATCAGGGTTTGCCCAGGAAGGTCAATGCAGCGGTGGTGTAGCCTTCGACGCCACCGCGGACCGCGGGCTCTGGCTGGATCAAAAATAGTGGTGAGTGGTGCGGGGGCGACTTGCTGAGATCGTCGCTCACCGACCCGCCTACCTGAAAGAACACCGTCGGAATGCTGCCCCATTCGGGCGAGCCGTAATAGGCGAAATCTTCGGCACCCATGCCCTGACGACGCACGCTCGACATGCGAGCTTCGCCGTAGGACTTGCTGAGGGCCTCGCGCAGCTTGATTGCCGACGGTGTGTGATTGATGTTGGGCGGGGTGGTCTCGCGCATCAGCACCACTGGCATGCGATCTTCGGGCACACCGTAGGTGCGCGCGACTCCATTGGCGATGCGCTGAATGCCGGCGACCAACTTGTCGCGCGTTTCGCGGTTGTCGGCGCGCACGGTCAGTTCGAGCTTCGCTTGCTCGGAGATGATGTTGCGCTTCGTACCGGCTTGAATCACGCCGACCGTCACCACACCTGGCTCGAGCGGATCGATCGATCTGCTGACCAAAGTTTGTAGCGCCATGACGAGATCGGAGGCGATGACCACCGGATCGATGGCCATATGCGGGGTCGCGCCATGACCACCGACGCCACGTACGATGATGTCGACACCATCGGAACTCGAGTTGGCGATGCGCTCATCGACTTTGAATTTTCCGGGTTCGATCTCACTGGCGACGTGCAGTCCGAGCACGATGTCGGGCTTCGGAAAGCGCGTGTAGAGACCATCCATGAGCATGGCAGGCGCCCCGCCCAGCACTTCCTCGGCCGGCTGGAAAATCACGATTAAAGTGCCGCGCCACTGCGCGCGCATGGCTGCGAGTTGGCGGGTGGCGCCAACGAGGCTCGTCATGTGCACGTCGTGACCGCAGGCGTGCATGACGCCGATTTCCTGACCATCGGGACCGGTGCTGCGCACCTTTGAGACGTAAGCCAAACCGTTGCGTTCGACGATCGGCAGGCCGTCCATGTCTGCGCGGAGCATGACTACCGGGCCCTTGCCATTGCGCAGTACGCCGACGACACCGTAGCGGCCGACCCCAGCGGTGACTTCGACGCCGGCAATGGGGCGCAATTCTTCGGCGATCTTCGCGCTGGTGTTTTTCTCCTGGAAAGAGAGCTCCGGATTGGCGTGCAGATACTCGAACAGCGCTTTGAGGCTCGCGGAGTAATCGGCTGCGGCCGCTTTGGAGATGGCTTGCGCCGGAGTGCGGATATCGTTTGCAGCTACGCGACCGACACTGAGCATAAAAATCGAGCAGGCTGTGCCCATGAGATAGATATTTTTGGGGAGCATCGATTTCATGCGGAGGTCCTCCGAAAGGGCCATCAGGCGGTGATGCGTTGCAACCACGCGTTGAAGTGTCGAGCCGTGGACGTGGGCGCAAGCAACATGCAGCCCGTGGGGAGTGCGATGATGAGGGTGTTGACCTGAGCAATCAGGGTGGCAGCGGTCCGACCCGGTGGAAATACCGAAGCATGCAGATCGAGCCTACAGCCGGCGGCGAGTTGTTCGCGTACCGCGGTGCCCTGCAGACGCCAAAGATGGCGCGCCGCAGAGAGATCGACGACTGCCCCTGCGTCACCGACGATGTGCAAAAGGTCTGTATGGCAGTCGGCGCTACCCGTGGTCGCGTTGCTGGGTGTTTCATGGAGCAGCAACCAGCGCTGCGGGCGCACCGACATCGCGATGCGTTGACCGTCGCCAAACCAGGCTTGACCAAGCGCCGGCAGTGTCCAGCCGGCGGCCTGCAAGCGCTCGGCGAGCAGGGCCTCGCTGCCGCGCCACGGCGCAACTTGCAGGAGGCTGAAGTGGCTCACTTCAACTACGGACACGACTGTTCTCCGGATCGAACCAGTGTGGGGTGATGATCTCGACTTCGGTGGACTCGCCATGCACCGGCGAGACCGCGAGCAGTTTACTGCCGATACGCTGTTTGCCTTGCGCCAGCAGCGCAAGACCGATCCAGCCCTCGACGACGACCGCAGGCGTGCTTGAGGTCACATACCCGAGACTTTTGTTGGGATCCGAGGTTTCAACCAAATGGGCGCCGCAGATGAGCCGCGCAGAGCGATTCGTCGGGCGCAGCGCCACCAGCTGCTTGCGTAGCGGTGAGACCAGCGCGGGTCGACGTGCGAGCACTCGGCCAATGTAATCGCCCTCGACTTTGAGCATGCGCTCAAAACCGAGATCGTGGGCGGTGGTGTTGCCATCGAGTTCCGCCGTGGTTACGTGGCCCTTCTCGATACGCAAGGTATTGAGCGCATCGACCCCATAGGGCAGAGCTCCGAGGGGTCGCGCCGCATCGAGCAGGGCATTCCACACTGCGTTGGCGTGGGTCGAGGGCACGGCGACTTCGTAGGCGAGTTCGCCGGAGAACGAAATCCGGAACAATCGCCCGGGCACGCCGGCAATCAGCGCGGGCAGGGCGGCCATGAACGGCACAGCGCTGCCCGAGAGATCTTGCTGCGGCATGATTCTTTGCAGCAGATCGCGAGCACGCGGGCCAGCGATCGAAAACTGTGCCCATTGTTCGGTGACGTCGGTGAGCACCACATCCCAGTCGGCGCAAGTCACCTGCGCATGGAACTCGAGATGTTGCAGCACGGCGCCGTGATTCGCCGTGGTGGTGGTCAAAATAAAATGACGATCGCCCAAGCGGGCGGTGGTCCCGTCATCAAATAAAAAGCCATCTTCGCGCAACATGATGCCGTAGCGCGCCTTGCCCACGCCCAAGCTCGAGAATCGATTGGCGTAGACGAAATCGAGGAAGCGCGCAGCATCGGTACCCTGCACGTCGATCTTGCCGAGACTCGAGGCGTCGCCGATGCCGGCGATTTCACGTACTGCACGCGATTCGCGCAGCACGGGGCCCCAGCCGGGTTCGGGTGAATAAGCCTGTGGCCGCAACCAGAGTCCTGTCGTCACCATCTTGGCGCCACAGGCGAGTTGCGCTTCGTGGGCAGGGAATTCTCTGATTGGCCGCAGGTGCGCGCCGACCTCGGCACCGGCAAGAGCCGCGAAGGAGGTCGGGTGCACATAGGGACGCGGCGTCGGCAAACCGACTTCACCCGGCGACTGACCGCGCGCCGCAGCGAGCACCGCGGCGCCCAAGAGGCCGCCGGTGCGGCCCTGGTCGGTCGCCATGCCGTGGGTGGTGTAGCGCTTCATGTGCTCGATATGCGTGTAACCCTCACGATGAGCGAGACGAATGTCGCCCACGGTCACATCGTGCTGCAGATCGACGAAGGCTTTCCCGTGACCCGGCACTTCCCAGATCGCGGCCAGCGGTGTCACCTCGGGGTCGGCAGGTATTGCAGGTTCGGCGGGCATTGCCGAGGCACGGCCGTCGACAGCGTCGACCTGCGGCTGCGCGGCGCGGTCGGTGGCGAGTTCGGCAGCCACTTGCGCAGCCATCGCTTCGCCATGCTGTGCGGCAGCAGCCAGGCCAAAGAAACCCGCTGCGGCACCCGCTACGGCACCGATATTCGCCGGCAGTGAGGCTGCGAAAGCCGTCAGATCATCTCGCCACTGCGTTTGCCCGCCGGCCTGTGTAGCGAGGGCCGATTCGGGTTGAAAGCCCCCCGAGAGCAACGCGCAGTCGGCGGCAAGCTCGAGCCGCGCTGTGCCGTCCAGATCACCGATGCAGACGCCCTGAACCTGGCGTCGACCTTTGATGGCGACGATGGCTGCTGCCGCATGCACTACGATGCCGAGTGCACGGGCGCGATCGGCAGCCAAAGATTTTGCTCGCGGATCGACTATGGCCTGTACCTTGATACCTGCAGCCTGCAGCGCGAAGGCGGATTCATAGGCCCAATCGGAGTTCGCGAACAGCACCGGGC